>CAXTKZ010000012.1:0-41970 GCA_964244985.1 uncultured Acidobacteriaceae bacterium | reverse complement strand
AAGCTTCGGAAAAGAAGCGCTCCACTCCCGCAACCGCTGCCTCGTCGAGGAAATAATGGATGTTGTGCTTGAGGTACGTTTCTACCGTTTCCTCAGGCAGCCCGAGACGGGGCGACCACGCACGCACAAGCTCTGGAATGTGCCGGAGCCCGGCATCGCGGGACCGCGTTAAGTCTTCCGCGATCCCAAGCTTTTCCCGCGTGCTGAGTCCATCCCAGGATTCGCGCCGGATCGCCCAAAAAGCGGAGACCCAGGCTGTTCCCGTCGCCTGTCGCCACAGCTGGCCAAGGTCGAGATAACGCAGCCGTTCGCCTGTTTTTCGGTAGCGGGCAGTGCGGTCGCGGAGAGCATGGAGGGCGGGATCGCCGATCAGCACGGCGGCATCGGCGGTCGCGAGCATCCCGTCGAGGTCGGGCCCGTGGGGGACGAACCCTGGGGCGCGCTCCCAAAACCGGCGAAACAGGATTTGCGTGTATAGGGCGGTTGTGCGGGACGAGTTGTCGAGCGCGACGGAGTGGATGCGGTCGAGCTCAACGGACGTAGGCGGCAGCAGGTCAGGCTCGCTGCCTGTTGGCGGCTCGCTCTCCGTGCGCATGATGAGCAGCAATGACCGGATAGCCCCCAGCGACGCAATGGCGCAGCCGGGCAGAACCAGCAGGTCGGGGATGGCCGCATACGCGCCGATGGGTACGAGCCCGAGGTCGGCTTCTCCGTCGGCGAGCATAGCGGCGCATGCCGCAGGCATCACGCGGGTAATCGTGTAACGCCCGCTGAGCAGTTCGGCTTCAGGCGGGTGCTCGAAGTTCCACATCAGCGGGGCGGGGTTGAGAAAGTCGATCGCCGCGACGCGCAGGCTCACGCAGCGCGCTGCCTGAAGGGCCGCAGCCACACCGGCGCGAAGGTGCATACCAAGGCAAGCAGCTGCACCCCAAGCAGCGCTGGCAGCGACGGCAGAAAACTGTATGCGCACCAGGCAAGCGCGATCCAGAAAGCCATGTCGGCCGAGGCGGCCAGATACACCCAGTCGGGAAAGCGGTGCTGGTCCCCGCCGAAGTTCATCCCTTCAACGGGGGGGTACGGCGCGCTCATGCGCCAGCCGCTTGCGCGCAAAAGCACAACGGGCATCACATTAAGCGCGAGCACAAGCGCGATCCAGCAAGGCAGCGCCCACGGCAGCGGACCGTAGTGAGCAAAAACGATTAAAGTGAATGCAATCGTCAGCACAACATTCAAGGTTGCGCCGGCGTGAACAGCGGCAGGGAAGCGGCCCATATCGGCAAGCCGGTTCATCTGGTCGAGTGGCTTGGTGGGTGGGAGCGAAAAGCTCGGCATCAGCTTAACTGTAGCCGAGCGGGAGGCGAAGTATGGCAGCAAAAGAAGCGGCACGCAATGTTCTTGGTGGTGCGCTCGAAACCTGTGGGCGCGATCCGATGACGGGGTTTTATCGCTCCGGCTGTTGTGAAACCGGTCCGGACGACTTCGGCGTGCACGTGGTGTGCGCGGTCATGACAGACGAGTTTCTCGGGTTCTCAAAAGAGCGCGGCAACGACTTAATCACGCCGCGACCGAGTTTCGAAGGCTTAAAGGCAGGCGACCCATGGTGCCTGTGCGTTATGCGGTGGGTGGAAGCCGAGCGGCACGGCATGGCACCCCCGATTGTGCTGGCGGCAACGCACGAGGCGACTCTTGAGGTGGTCGCGCTGGAAACGCTGCTGCCGTATGCATTGGATCGGGAGATGGTGGGCTGAGTTTTGCTTGACGGCGCATGTTGGCCAGGATAAGTTAGCAGTACGAGGGCTGGCGATGACAACCGCGACGATTTTTGAGGCAAAAACTAAATTGTCTGAGTTGGTGCGGAAAGCGCAGGCAGGGGAAACAGTCATCATCACCTCCGGGCGGGAAAAAACGCCGGTGGTGCGGTTGGAGCCGGTACAGCCGGTGAAGCCGAAGCGGCTGGGCTTAATGCAGACGCCTGGATTTGAGCTGCCGGCTTCCTTCTGGGAGCCGATGTCGGAAGAGGATCTCCTGCTTTGGGAAGGCGATGCCGAAAAGGCTTTTGAGGTTTGAGAGTTCTTCTCGATACTCATACGCTTCTTTGGGCTTTCTTGTCCCCGATCCAGCTCAGCCGACCGAGTACGGAAATCATTGCCGACCATGCCAACACGATTCTTGTATCGCCTGTGAGTGCCTGGGAAATCGCAACGAAAGTACGCAAAGGGCAGCTGCCCCAAGCCGAGAAGCTAGAAAGAGCATTTACGGACAAGGTGAAAGAAGCCGGCTATGAGCTGACCTGTATCTCTGTTGAGAATGCTTTGCGTGCCGGACGATTCACCGGATCACACCGCGACCCGTTCGACCGCATACTGGCCGCCCAGGCTCTCGCCATGGACATCCCCATCCTCAGCACCGACAAAGAGCTGGACGCATTCGGCGTCCGGCGTATCTGGTAAGTACTTTCGTCATCTTGCCGTGCAGGAACAACGCCGATAGGCTCCGGGCAATACCAAGCTGAGCCGAGGTCCTCCTTGCCCGTCCGCTCCCCTTTTCAAAAAATGCCCGCGCCCAGTGTGGTTGAGGCACCCGCGCCTGAGCCGGCGGAAGCGCCGGAACGGCTGGCCTGGCTGGCCCTGGCGCTGACGCCGGGGCTCGGCTCACGCAGGATTTTGCAGGCCGTGGAGCGGGTGGGATCGGCGCTTCAGATTGTTCTGTTGCCGTTGACAGCGCTCGAAGCACAGCGGTTTCCCGCGCCTTCTGTGCAGTTTCTGGCCGACGGGCAAGCCTGGCGCGCAGCGGAGGAGGAAGCCGCACGGTTGAAAGCGATGGGGGCTATGTTTCTGCCCTACGACGACCCGCTTTATCCCGAACGGCTCCGAACCATTTTCGACCCGCCCCCTGTGCTGTGGGTGCGCGGCAAGGCGGAGCTGCTTTCGGCGCACGGCATCGCGGTCGTAGGCACGCGCTCGCCGAGCCCCTACGGCTCGGGCATGGCGGAGCTGCTGTCGCGCGATCTGGCCACCCGCAATGTGCTGATTATGAGTGGGATGGCACGCGGCATCGACACCTTCGCGCACAAAGGCGCGATCTCTGTTGGCAAGCCCACCGTCGCAATCTGGGGTACGGGCATCGATGTGATCTATCCCAAGGAAAACAAATCTCTCGCCGAGCAGATTCTCGCAACGGGCGGCTGCATCGCGTGCGAACAGCCGCTCGGCACCTACCCCGCGCCGCCGAACTTTCCCAAGCGCAACTGTATCCTGAGCGCGATCTCGCAAGGGGTGTTGGTGGTCGAAGCGGCTGAATATTCCGGTTCGCGGGTGACCGCCCGCTGCGCGCTCGAGCAAAACCGCGACGTCTACGCGGTGCCCGGCAATGTAACCAACAAGAACTCCTGGGGACCGAACACGCTCATCAAACAGGGCGCAAAGTTGGTCGCGACCTGGGAGGACGTATGGGAAGAGCTGCCCACACAGGTGCGGGTGGCGATTGAGTCGACGCTGCCCGAGTTCGGCGGTCCCGAGCCGGCCGGGACGGCTTCCTTGTTCGCGGATGCGGGGCTGCCTCCTACCGAAACGCGGATCCTGTCCGTCTTACGGCATGATGAATCGGTGCAGCTGGACGAGGTTATGGAGCAGGTGGAAGGCGAGTTCACCTCGGCGGAGGTGTTCACGGCGCTGTTTGAGTTGGAGCTCGCGGGCAAGGTCCGGCAGCTGCCGGGCAAGCATTACGTGCGTACTTTTTAGGCCCGGCGCAGCGGCCTCGCGACTTTTGGTGAGGCTCTGCATCCTTTATGTACTGGAAAGCGCGGCAGCCTTCTTTCACCGGCCCGGCAGCAATCTGCATCGCAGCTGGAAGATCGTATGAAAGAAAATTGCATCCGCTGGCTCGTTCCGGGAGCCGCGTGATAGTTTCCAAATGACTCAGGGATGGCCCGCTTCAAGCCGAGGCCACAGAAAAAGAAGGAACACAAATGAGCAAGTCTCTTGTGATCGTGGAGTCGCCGGCAAAGGCGAAGACGATCAATAAATATCTCGGCAGCGACTTCGTGGTAGAGGCTTCGGTGGGCCACATCATGGATCTGCCTAAAAACAAAATCGGCGTTGATCTTGAAGATGGCTCGTTCGCGCCCGAGCTGATCGTGATTCCCGGGAAGGAAAAGGTCGTGGAACACCTGCGCAAGCTCGCGGGCAAGGCCGACCATGTGTACCTGGCACCCGACCCGGACCGCGAGGGCGAGGCGATCGCGGCGCACTTGCAGGAGATCCTGCGCCCCGTGGCGGAAAGCAAGATCAGCCGCGTGACCTTCAACGAGATCACCCCCAAAGCGGTGCAGGCGGCGTTTGAGCGGGCGCGCAAAGTGGATACCAATCTGGTGGACGCGCAGCAAACCCGGCGCGTGCTCGACCGCATCGTGGGCTATCAGATTTCTCCGCTGCTGTGGGACAAGGTCCGGCGTGGGTTGTCCGCGGGGCGCGTCCAGACGGTCGCGGTGCGGCTGATTGTGGAGCGTGAGCGCGAGATCAAAGCCTTTGTGCCGGTCGAGTATTGGCCTATCGATGCGGTGCTGCAGGGCGGCAGCCAAGGGCAGCTGTTTACGGCGCGGTTTACTGGCATCGACGGCGAGCGTGCATCCGTCTCGACCGTGAGCGGGCCCGCCATGCCGGATGAAGCCTCGGCAATGGCGGCGGTGCGCGGCGCAACCGGGGCCGGGTGGACCGTGCGCTCGGTTGAAACGAAAGAGCGCAAACAAAACCCGAAAGCGCCCTTTACCACGAGCAAATTGCAGCAGGACGCGGCTGGCAAGCTGGGCTTCAACGTGAAGCGGACGATGGGCGTGGCGCAGCGCTTGTATGAGGGCGTGGAGGCGGGGGCTGAGGGCACGATCGGATTGATCACCTATATGCGTACCGACTCGACCCGCGTGTCGCCCGATGCTGTTGCAAGTACCCGCGAGTGGATCGGCGGCAACCTGGGCCCGCAGTACCTGCCCGCGAAGCCGAATGAGTTCAAGAGCAAAAAAGATGCCCAGGACGCGCATGAGGCAATCCGCCCGACGCACCCCGAGATGACGCCGGACGCGATCCGGCAGTATCTAAGCGACGAGCAGTGGAAGCTGTACCGGTTGATCTGGCAGCGCTTTATGGCGTCGCAGATGGTCGCGGCGGTATGGGACCAAACCACGGTGGAAATCGACGCAAAGGCTGACCGGAACTATAGCTTCCGGCTGTCGGGCTCCGTGTTGCGATTCGACGGTTTCTTGAAGGTGTACCAGGACGAAGACGAGGGTGGCGCGGACGACGAAACGCAAAAGCTGCCGAAGCTCACTCAAGGGCAGACGCTGCAGCTAGCGCCTGAAACGGCGCTGCGTATGATGAGCGAACGCAGGCGCGAGGCGAAGCGGGCCGAAGCGCGCCGCCAGTATGAGCTGCGTCTGTCCGAGATCGAGGCGCGCAACGAAGAAGCCGCGAACGAGGCGGAAAAGCAGGACGTGCCGGAGTGGGCGGAGCCGGAGCTCGGCGAGCTCCCGGTGCGGCCGGCAGTTGAGGCGCAGCAAAAGTTCACCGAGCCGCCATCGCGGTACTCCGAGGCTTCGCTCGTCAAGGTGCTGGAGGAGCGCGGCATTGGACGGCCGTCGACGTATGCGTCGATCATCAATACCATCCAGGAACGCGAGTACGTCCAGAAGATGGGCAACAAGCGTGCCGGCGGGTTTGTGCCGACGGAGATCGGGACGGTGGTGACCGATCTGCTTATCAAGAACTTTCCGTACATTTTCGACACACAATATACCGCTCGTCTGGAAACGGAACTCGACGATATTGAGTACGGCCGTGAGCGCTGGACCTCGCTCCTGAAGGGCTTTTACGGGCACTTCAAGCAGGAGCTGGGCGAGGCTTCCGAGCACATGGAAGACCTGAAGCGGATGGAAATCCCGACCGACCAAACCTGCGACAACTGCGGCGCGCCGCTGGTGATGAAGTGGGGCAAGTTCGGGACATTTTTTGCCTGCTCGGCTTACAACAAGAAGGATAAGAACTCCTGCACTTTCACCAAGGAGAACTTCGACGCCAAGCCGAACCTGCATGTAGACGGCGAGGCCGAGGAGAAGGAAGAGGAGTACTGCGAGGCGTGCGGGCGCGTGATGGTTTTGCGCAATGGACCCTGGGGGCCGTACATGGCCTGCCCCGGCTACAACGACGACCCCCCGTGCAAGACAGTACGCCGCCTGACGCAAAAGCAGCAGCAAAAGCCGCCCGTGCCGCTTGAGGAAAACTGCCCCAAGTGCGACGCGCAGCTGGTGCTCCGGCAAGGGCAGTATGGAGAGTTCATTTCCTGCTCCGCGTATCCGAAATGCAAATACATCAAGCAGGATACGATCGGGATGCATTGCCCTAAGTGCGCCAGCGGCGAGATTGTGCAGAAAAAGTCGAAGTTCGGAACGATGTTCTATTCCTGCACAAACTATCCGAAATGCGATTTTACGGCGAATCATAAACCGGTCGAGCAGCACTGCCCGGAGTGCAACAGCCCGTATCTAATGGAGAAAGTGCTGAAGTCCGGCGTGTACCTAGTCTGCCCGAACAACAAGAAAAGCGCTGCGGCCGACGAAGCGAAAAAGAAGCCCGCCCGTAAAAAAGGCGCGGAGCCGGAAGAGGTGATTGCGTGCTCGTTCTCGGAACGTGTAGGCGATGCACCCGCGGCGGGCGAGAGCTCCCCGAATACGCAGAACGTCAAACCTGCGGCGGCACGAGCTGTGTCCGCAAAGAAAACCCCGGCGCGCAAAGCGAAAGCCCCGAGCCGGCGTCAGCCCGTGGCGGTGTAAGTGGTATCTGCTAAGTTGTTAAAGAGGAGAATTCATGGCACGAGCAATTTGGAATGGCAAGGTTATCGCTGAAAGCAACAATATCGAAACAGTGGAAGGGAACTCGTATTTTCCGGAAAGCGCGCTCATTCGCGAGTTTTTCCGGCCCAGCTCGACTACTTCCACCTGCCCCTGGAAAGGCCAGGCCCGGTACTACTCGCTACTGATAGATGGGCAGGAAAACCAGGACGCTGCCTGGTACTACCCCGATCCGAAGCCTGCGGCGCATAACATCAAGAACCACGTTGCATTTTGGCGCGGGGTTGAGGTGGAGAACTAGCAGCGGTTTCGTTCCAGTGCAGCCAGTTTATGTGTCCACGGGACCGATTTCAGGCGCATCTATCGCTCATCCCCCGGTTCAGGATCGTTGTCTCGCCCTGCCATTTGTAGGATGGCACGGGCTTTAAAGATGTCGGCCCGGGTTGCACGTTCTTCAAAGAAGCTTTCCGTACGTAGCGCGGAGAGCTTTTCAGCTACCGCTACATTGATAAGCTGATTCAGCGCCACGCCCTCATGGGCGGCAAGCTTTTTTGCTTCTTCCAATAAAGAAGTTTGCAGACGCAAAGCAAAATTGCTTGTTCTCATTGCACGCTCACCCTTTTCCAAGCTTGCTTCGGTAACACTGCTTCAATCCCAAACTTCTTCGAAGTGACGGCAAAATCGCGTATGTTTGCCGTTACAAGAACGTCCGCGCCGCCGTTAACCGCTGTTTCAAGAACCATGTCATCATCCGGATCGTTCAATGCCGGACGCCATCGAAAATGGAGATGCACTTGCCTCGCGACGGCAATAACCGCATCGAGCAGATCATGCACATTCCTCTCACTTAGACCTGACTTCATCAAGTGCGGAGCTCGCGTGAGCACTGCCTCATATTCAAGAGCCAGCGGCACAGAAAGGAGCAGCTCGTACCTGCCGGCAAGGGCTGCATCTAAAAGCAAGTTCGATGCACCTCTGGAACTTCGTATCGCCGCGACAAGGACAGTGGTGTCCAAAACTGCTTTCACAAGTGGATGATATTACCTGCAATATTGAACCGTCAATACGCCTGCAGCTGCTCCACTGGTAAACGCACCTGAAAGCATGTTTCTTCCGCACTGCTTTGAATCCGCACATAGCCGCGGTGTTTGCGGATGATACGCTGCGCCATGTCGAGGCCTAAACCGAGCCCCTTGCCAGGTGGCCGCGTTGTGAAGAACGGCTCAAAAACTCGATCATGCAGCTCGGGAGGGATGCCGTGGCCATTGTCCCAGATTTCAATCAGCAGCAACGGGCCGGAAACTACAATGCTGATTGTGATCCTGCCGCCCGCCGAGCGCGTGTTCTCAATCGAGTCGATGGCGTTCTCAAGCAGTGCCATCCATACCTGGTTCAGCTCAGAGCCGTACGCGGAGATGGTGGGCAGGTCGGGGTCGTAGCGGCGTTCCAGACTGATGGAACTCAAGCGTGAGCCGAGCATTGCCAGCGTGGTGTCGATCGACTGCGGGATGTTGACCTCCTGGATGGGTGCCTGGTCCATGTAGGAGTAATCCTTCACCGCGGCGATCAGGTCGAAGATGCGCGCGGTGGCATCGAGCATGGCTTCCGTCATGCCCTCGGTACGCAGGGACGAGGCAAACTGGCGCAGTACCGTTTCCGTCCCCTTTCCCTCCAATGTGGCGTGCAGCCGATCCAAATCAGCCGGGGTAAGGCCTCGTTCACTCAGTTCCGGAGTGGACCGCCAGGTGTTTTCCAGGCCGTGTTCCTGAAACCAGTTCGACAATGCATCCTCGCGCGTGGGGAGGTCGAGCGCGTTTTTCAGCGACGGACGGCTGAGCACTTCCCCCTGCCAGGCTCGCAAGGTTTGGACCGTATGCGGTTCGAGGCAAAGCGCCCCCAATTCGTACTTCTGCTGACCGTAAACCAGTAGCTCGCTGCGCAGGCCGGAGGCGGCGCGTTGTGCCGCCGACGCGGGATTGTTGAGCTCATGCGCGAGATTGCCCGCCAGTTTGCCGAGCGCATTCAGCTTTTCGGCCTGTTGTTCGATACGGGTCACTTCGCGTACGCGGTCCAGCAAAACGCTGACGCAGCGCTGCCCCATCGATGGGATGGCCTGGAGCATGGGATCGAACAGCGCTTGCGGAATCGTGAGTGCCGCGACTTCCCCGACGGAAAAACCCTGGCCGCCGTAGTTCTTCATGCGTGAAAACGGGAGCAGCCCGGACAGCTGCCCGGAGCGCCCGATGAACACAGCCGCGGGCATCGCGCGGTCGCGTCGCACGTGCACCTCGCCCCGCAGCAGGATGCTCATCTCGTGCGCGGGCTGGCCCTCCTCAAACAAAATCTCACCCGGCGCGGCGATCCGCTCTTGGCCATGATCGGCAAGCCACGCGTATTCGTCCGGCGTGAGGCCTTGGAGGACGGGCAGCTTTGCAAGCGCGGCAAGAATTTCATTGCGCGTGCTGCGGGCGGTTTCGACGATGGGCGGGCTCGTCATGTTGCTCATGCTACTCCTACTTTATTGGGCTGGTTTATGAGCTACCGCACCTGCCTCGGCACACAAGCCACGTATCCTGTACGCCCGATGTGCCTTTCGGTCCATAAGGTAGAACCTGGTATGCGGGGTCGCGCGAAAAGCGTTCGACTAAATGGTTGTAAGACGCCTGTGTGGTGAACGAAGAACCGATGCCGTAGCCGCCGACCAGAATGAGAAACTTTGGATGCTCCTGCAAAAACGGTTTCCGCTGCTCGATAGAACCGCTGAAGTAGCCTACCTTCCGCCAGTTTTCCATAAGGTGGTACTGGGTAACTTCAGAACGCTGCGCCCCGGGTTTTACAGCCTCCGGCCAGTCCAGCAGGTACATGTAATTGACGCCGGAAGTGTGCTGCTTGCCGATCATCTCGGTAAACATAAGAACATCCTCGCAGAGTACAGGTATCCCGGGGGGAAGCCGATTTGTAATCTCCTGCGTGTAGTCCAAAGGCGCGGGCGCATGCTGCGGCAGTTTGTAAAAATCTCGAAATAAAACGGCAGCCGCGAGAACAGCACACAACCCGACCTCCAGGCTTTTTCGTCCTTGCGCGAAATGGGGAAGCAACCGTTTCCAGTCGGTAAGGGCGATCAGCTCCGCGGCTAGAAGCACTTGCGCAATCGCGAGCGGCAGCATGTAGCGGGCAAGGAGCAGGGAAGGGCCGCGAAAGCTTTCCGCCACCATCTCAATGGGAATCAGGAAAAACACAAGCAGGATCGCATACACGGCTGTTCTTGCCCGGAACCCGCTCTTGAACGCCACCCGCCACCCGCCGCCCCGCCGGACAAAGCTGAAAAAAAGGCAGGCAAAAAACAGAAGTTCAATAGCGGCAATTTGCATGCCGAACCCGGTGTAGCACTGCAATAATATCTGTACGGTAGGCGGATCCGTCCAGAAGTGGGGCTTGCCTACCGCAGTTGTTGCTGCAATTGCCGTCCGCTCCGGGATGAGAAGCAGCCAGGCCGCTGCGATACTCGCATACAGTGCCATGCGCCGCTTGCCTCTCCACCAATCGAGCAGACAGAGCGCGAACAGCAGATTCGCACTATAAATAAAGCCGAGCATGTGGCTGGTGGCCAGTAAAGCATGGGCCAGAAAGGCTGTGGCGCACAGCCGGATGGATGCGTCTTGCACGGCGCTTGCTTTGGCCAGCACCCACACAGCGAGTGTGCAGCCCAGCATCAGCAGCCCATAGAATCGCCCTTCCGCGATATGCACAATGATGACCGGGTGCATAAACCAGACAGCAAACAGTGCGACGGCAGTTGTTCGCACACTGTAGAAACGGCGCGCCGTGGTCCAAAGAATGCAGAACGCTGCCGCGTACCCGGCAGCTGAGTAGAACCGCAGCGACATAACAGAATGGCTGAACAACGCGCACCAGGCGCGGGCCGTGGCGTAGAAGGTAAATCCGCCCCCATCGGCCCCCAACTGCCAGGCATGCAACATATGGTGCCATGAGGGATCTTCGATCAGCATCCATCCCAGCATCTCGTCTTCCCACAAGATGCGGTTATGGCCGATGAAGTAGCTGATGGCAAAGGTGAGCACCACTGCCGTAAACATCCACAGCGCGTCTACACGACGCAGGAAGCCTGATGTATGAGGTTTGGACATCGTGCGCTGTCCATCGGTACGCACTTCCCGGATCAATGGCATGGAGGAAGCAGCCATCGTCTGAAGCGAAGGCTGCCGAAACCAGGATCTAATATCCATCACAAGCTTCCTGGTATCTGGGAGAGTCACCTGGGACATGTGCGGGATTGGATGCTGTTTGTCTTCCTATGCAGGTTGAGGCGTCCCGTCCTTCACGACCACAGGATCAAGGAACGGCATTGCCGCCCGCAGTTCCGCACCCACTGTTTCAATCGGGTGCTGCGCTTCACTCTTGCGGATTTCATTGAAGGTTTTATTGCCGGCCTCGTTTTCCGCGATGAACTTTTTCGCGAATGTTCCGTCCTGAATGTCCCCTAGAATGCGCTTCATCTCCTCACGGACCTGGGGGGTGACGACGCGCTTGCCGGACTGGTAGTCGCCCCACTCGGCGGTGTTGGAAATGGAATGGCGCATATAGGCCAGGCCGCCGCGGTACATCAAGTCGACGATGAGCTTGAGCTCGTGGAGGCACTCGAAGTAGGCGATCTCCGGTTGGTAGCCCGCGTTGACCAGCGTCTCAAAGCCGGCTTTGACCAGCTCCGCCGTGCCGCCGCAGAGCACCGCCTGCTCGCCGAAGAGGTCGGTTTCTGTTTCTTCCTTGAAGGTCGTTTCAATAACGCCGGCGCGGGTGCAGCCGATACCCTTCGCGTACGACAGCGCGAGCGCGTGAGCTTGGCCGGTTGCGTCCTGCTCAATCGCGATCAGGCCGGGTGTGCCGCCGCCCTCGCGAAAAACCTCGCGGACGCGGTGCCCGGGAGCCTTCGGCGCGACCAGGAAAACATCGACGTCCTTCGGCGGGGTGATGGTCCCGAAGCGGATGTTGAAGCCATGGGCGAAAACCAGAGCTTTGCCGGCGGTGAGATTGGGCGCAATATGTTCCGCGTAGATCGTCCGCTGCAGCTCGTCCGGAGCGAGGATCATGACTACATCGCCCCACGTTGCGGCATCGGCAACAGAGGAGACTTCAAGCCCGGCTTTCCGGGCCTTGTCTTCCGACTTTGAGCCTGGGCGAAGGCCGATCCGGACGTCCACGCCCGAATCCTTGAGATTGAGCGCGTGCGCGTGGCCCTGAGAGCCGTAACCGATGATCGCCACTTTCTTTGCTTGGATCAGGGAAAGGTCTGCGTCCTGGTCGTGGTAGGTTTTCGCCATTGGTTTCTTCTTTCTTTCGACTGTTGTTGGGTGGGAAGGAGGAAAGCAGGTCGCTTTCCATCTCAAATCATGGGTGACGAGCTTTTAGGTGACGAGCTTCACCCTTAAGAAGCTGGGTCATCCTGAGCGCAGCGAAGGACCTGCTTTTTCTGCAACGCCGGCTAGAAGCAGGTCTTTCGTACGCTCCGCCCTCTCAGGATGACCTGTCTCTTTTTTTCAATCAGCTTCTCACGCCCTCTCAGGATGACTCTTGCGTCGGGTCGGTACTCTACTCGCTGAAGCGGTGCTTTCCCGTGACATCCGGCTCCAGCACTTCGGGTTCGTGTTCATCGCCGCCGATGCCCGGCACGCGCATGGTTTCAAGCACGCGCGAGCCATGCTTGCCGCGGCGCATCACCATGCGGCCGGTGCGGGCTACTTCGAGCACGCGGTCGCCGCTTTCCTCAAGTACCTGGATTAGGCCCTCTATCTTGCTTTCCACCCCGGTGATTTCGATCATCAGCGACTCGGTGGCGAGGTCGACGATGCGTGCGCGGAATACCTCCACCAACTCGAAAATATGCGAGCGGGTTTGCGGGGTGGCCGCAACCTTGATCAGCGCAAGCTCGCGTGTAACAGTGGCCTGCGCGCCCACATCGTCTACCTCCAGCACATTTTCCAGTTTGTAGAGCGAAGCTGCGATGCGGTGCCCAGCGGTGGCCGAGGCTTCCGCCACGATCGTCATGCGCGAGGTCTCGGGCCGCTCGGAGCGCCCGACGACGAGCGAGTAAATGTTGACGTTGAGCCTGCGGAACAGGAGAGACACGCGGCTCAGGACGCCCGGTCTGTCTTCAACAAGTGCGACAAAGGTGTGAAGCATGGAGCAATCCTTCCCTAAGCATCATGGCGCCCGTAACTGTTGAATGTTCCATATAGAACGAAGTTTGCATCCTCCGCCGCTCTACTTGCGAGATCGGCCAGATACTCTGCGGGCTGATGCAGCATAATTGCGGGCTGTATATCCTCAAATCCGTAGAGCAGCAAGCCATATTGCTTGCAAGCCGCTTCGACTCGCTGTTTGAAATGCTTTCCGTTCATAGCCTGAGCCGCCCACCATACAAAATGGCCAATAGCACTCACTGTAAGGTCAAGTTCACAACCCGGTCCACGTGTTACCTCTGCCATGCCAACCCAGACAGGATGGATACTCACGTAATTTCCCCTGACTCCAGCACTTTCGAAACGAGAATAAGTCTGTATAAGGGCGTGTTTCTCGCACTTAATTTTTCTTCTTCAACGTTTCAATCGCTTCATCATGACGGCGCTGCTCGGCGTAGAACTCGGTATAAGCCTTGTTCATGCTCTTGAGCTCGCCCTCAACCGCATTGATACGTCCGTCGATTCTGTCCTCCATTCTGCGAAAGTCCGCACGCAGTTCCTTAATGTCATTTCGCGCGAAAAGAATGCCTGTAAGAATCGTGATGATCGTCGCCGCGAACTGAAAGTTTTCGTGCATGGAACTATTCTCCTTGGCAAGGAAAGCATACCAGTCAACTCGTCGACACACTGCCTGTAGTTTTAACCATCCTCCCCCGATTCCAGCATCGGGTCCGGCCCAGCCGGCCGCCGAATCATCTCATGCAGCGCCGCTCCCGCGGGAATCATCGGGTACACCGATTCTTCCTTTTCCACTAAGAAGTTGATCAGAAACGGGCCTTTGGTAGATCGGGCGGCCTCAATCGCCTCACCCGCTTCCTTGCGCGTCCGCACCGTCGCACCCGGAATCCCGTGCGCGTCCGCGAGCTTCACAAAATCCGGCGAAAGGATCGGCGACGACGCGTAGTTCTTGTCGTAGAAAAACTCCTGCCACTGCCGCACCATGCCCAGGTAGCCGTTATTGACCACCGCGATGTTGATGTCCAAATTTTCCTGCGCGATCGTCGACAGCTCGCAGGCGGTCATTTGGAAGCCGCCATCGCCGGCAATGACCCACACCTCGCGGTCGGGACAGGCGACCTTCGCACCGATGCCCGCGGGCAGCGCGAAACCCATCGTCCCCAAGCCTCCCGAGGTGATGAGCGTGCGCGGGCGCTCGTGGCGGTAGTACTGCGCCTCCCACATCTGGTGCTGGCCCACATCAGTTACGACCACTGCATTGCCTTCCGTCGCGCGCCATAGGTCGTGCATCACATGCGCGGCATACAGGTGACCCAGGTCGGGCAGGTTGCGGATATCGCGGACCGCGCCCTCGCCCTTGCTTTCGTTGATCGCGCGTACCCACCCGCTTTCACCATCGCGCGCGGCAAGCCGGGGCAGCAGCGCTTCCAGCACCTCGCGCAGGTCGCCGATCAGCGCCACATCGGCGCGCACATTTTTGTTGATCTCTGACGGATCGATCTCGATATGAATCTTCTTCGCATGCGGCGCGTAGCTGGTCAGCGTGCCGGTTACGCGGTCGTCGAAGCGCATGCCGCAGGCGATCAGCAGGTCCGACTTTTGGATTGCGTCGTTGACCCATGACTCCCCGTGCATGCCCATCATGCCGAGCGCCAGCGGGTGCGAAGCAGGGAAACCGCCCAACCCGAGCAGTGTGGTCGCGACCGGGATCTGCATGCGTTCGGCGAGCGTGAGCACCTGCTCCGTCGCATCGGCCTTGATGACACCGTGGCCGGCGAGGATGACCGGGTGCTTGGCAGCGCGGATCAGCTCGGCTGCCTCGGCGATGGACACATCCTCGGCCCGCAGCATCGGGTGGGGGCGGCGTGGTTTGGGCGCGGCGGCGTTGAAGTCGAACCGCGCCACCCCTTGCTGCGCATCCTTGGTGATGTCGACCAACACCGGTCCAGGGCGGCCTGACTGCGCGACGGCAAAGGCTTCCCGCAGGACCGGCGCGATCTCATCGGCGCGCGTAACCAGGTAGTTGTGCTTGGTGACCGGCAAGGTGACGCCGGTGATGTCGACTTCCTGGAAAGCATCGGACCCGAGGACCTTGCTCGAAACTTGCCCCGTAATACAAACAACAGGAATCGAATCGAGCATGGCCGTAGCGAGGCCAGTCACCAGGTTGGTCGCGCCGGGGCCGGAAGTGGCGATGGCGACGCCGACGCGGCCCGAGGCACGCGCGTAGCCGTCGGCCATGTGGGCCGCGCCCTGCTCGTGGCGGACCAGGATGTGCTTGATGGGGAACTTGCGAAGCGCATCGTACACGGGCAGGATGGCGCCGCCGGGGTAGCCGAACACTTCGCGGACGCCCTCGCCTTCAAGCGTGGCCCAGACGATCTCGGAGCCGGTGAGATTGATCGCGGCGGCGTGGGTGATTTCATCATGCGTGTGGCGCGGCGCGGGCGGGGCAGGCGGGGTGTTGCGGCCCATTTGCCAGTCCTGCATCGGGTTGGGGAGTTCGTTGCTCATTGCATTTGCTCCTAACGAGTACACGTCACGAAGTGACCGCAAGCCGCGCAGGCGGTTTTAGTTTTAAGTTGTTATCGCCCCTGTTGAGGCGGACGATACCGAATCTGCATACTTCCGAAACACACCGCGTGCATACCTGGGTGCGGGCGCATGCCATGCAGCCAGCCGCGCTTCTAACTCGCCCGGCGAGATGTCCACAGCCAGCGTCCGATTGGGAATGTCGAACGTGATCCGGTCGCCCTCGCGGATCGCCGCGATTGGCCCACCCATGGCTGCTTCCGGCGCAACGTGCCCCGCCATCAGGCCCCGCGTCGCGCCGGAAAACCGTCCATCCGTCAGCAGTGCCACAGTCTCGCTCAGCTCCGGGATACCCTTGATCGCCGCCGTGACGGCAAGCATTTCGCGCATGCCGGGGCCGCCGCGCGGGCCTTCGTAGCGGATAACGCACACATCGCCGGGGTTGATTTTTCCGGCTTCGACAGCGGCATGGCACAGGTCTTCCGAATCGAACACGCGCGCCGGCCCCGTGTGGTGGATGCGCTCGTGCCCCGCGACCTTGACCACGCAGCCTTCGGGCGCGAGATTGCCGCGCAGAATCACGAGCCCGCCGGTTGGCTTGAGCGGGTCGGCCCAGGCGCGGATGACGGGCTGGTTCGGGGTTTCCTGCGCGCGCGCCGCTTCCTCGTGCAACGTCTTACCGCTCACCGTCGGGGTGTCGTGCAGTTGGCCGCGCTCGACCAACCGCTGGGCCAGAACGCGCGACCCGCCTGCCTGCTGGTAGTCTTTCGCGGCGTATTTGCCGCCGGGCGAGAGATCGCAGATAAACGGCGTGCGCTCGCTGACCGTGTCGAAATCTTCCATGCTCAGCTGGATATTCAGCTCATGCGCGATGGCAAGCAGGTGCAGCACCGCGTTGGTCGAGCCGCCCGAAGCGCACACGGCGGTGATCGCATTTTCAAGCGCTTCCCGGGTGAGGATTGTCGAGGGCCGGACATCGCGGCGCACCAGCTCCATCACGAGCTTGCCTGCTTCGCACGAAGCTCGCGCCTTTTCGGGCGACATTGCGGGAACGCCGGTGATCTCCATCGGTGAAATGCCGAGAAACTCGCCCGCCATGGCCATGGTGTTCGCGGTAAACTGGCCGCCGCACGCGCCGGCACCGGGGCACGCGGCGGCTTCGAGCGCTTCGAGCTCGTCATCGGTGATCTTGCCGGCCGCATGCGAGCCCATGCCTTCGAATACCTGGAGGATGGTGATTTCCTTGGTTGTCCCGTCCGCTTGGCGCAGAGTGCCGGGCGCAATCGACCCGCCGTACAGCATCAGGCCGGGGATATCGAGCCGCGCCAGCGCCATGATGGACGCGGGCATATTTTTGTCGCAGCCCGCGATGCAGACCAGCCCGTCGAAGCTGTTGCCGCGCGCGACGAGTTCGATGGAGTCAGCGATCACCTCGCGCGAGATCAGCGAGGCTTTCATGCCCTCGGTACCCATGGTGATGCCGTCGGAGATGGTGACGGTGTTGAACTCCATCGGGGTGCCGCCCGCCTCGCGGATGCCGCGCTTGACGGCTTCGGCGACGTCGCGCAGGTGGAAGTTACAGGGGCCGATCTCGGTCCAGGTATTGGCGATGCCGATGATCGGTTTGCTCAGGTCTTCTTTCGAAAACCCGACGCCGCGCAGGTAGGAGCGCGCCGCGGCGCGGGAGGGGCCTTCGGTGAGGACAGTGCTGTTGCGTTTGCCGTTGCTGCTCAATCTTTTGCCTTTATCGAGAACACGTCCCGAAGGGACCGCCTCCCGCTCGCCGTCTCATCGAAGGCGCTGTAGGGGTTTTAAGGTTTTAAGCTCTTGCCCGCGTCCATACATCCGCGTCATGCCGCTGCTCATACGCGAGGAGCGCATCCGCGTAGCGCAGGGTTAGGCCGATGTCGTCCAGCCCTTGCAGCAGGCAATCCCGGCGGAATGGATCGATGCGGAACGGAAGTCGCGACCCGAACGCATCCGTGAGGAGGTTGTCCTCAAGGGAAACCGTCAGCGCATACCCGTCCGAGCCCTTTGCCTGCACCAGGATTTGCTCAATTTCTTCCTCGAGCAGCGTGACAAGCAGGATGCCGTTTTTGCCCGCGTTTGAGTGGAAAATGTCGGCGAACGAAGGCGCGAGCACGCAGCGGAAGCCATACTGCGCGAGTGCCCAGGCAGCATGTTCGCGGGAGGACCCACAGCCGAAGTTTTTACCCGCGACCAGGATTTGCGAGCCCGCGTAGGCCGGGTTGTTCAACACAAAAGCCGAATTTTTACGCTGCTCGAAAAACAAGAAATCCTCAAAGCCGGTGCGCTCTACGCGCTTGAGAAACACAGCCGGGATGATCTGATCGGTGTCGACGTTGGCCGCGCCGAAGGGCGTGACGACGGACGTTAGCGTCTTAAAGGGTTCCATTAGGCTGGCACCGCCGCTTCTTTGTATTGCCACGTGCGTATGTCGGTGAACCGCCCCATCACCGCGGCGGCCGCAGCCATGGCGGGTGAAACCAGATGCGTGCGTCCGCCGCGCCCCTGCCGCCCCTCGAAGTTGCGGTTGGACGTGGACGCGCAGCGCTCGCCGGGTGCGAGAATATCCGGGTTCATGCCGAGACACATCGAGCAGCCGGGCTCGCGCCAGTCGAAGCCTGCTTCCTTGAAGACAAAATCGAGGCCTTCGCGCTCGGCCTGCAGCTTCACCTGCATCGAGCCGGGCACGACCATGGCGCGGACGTTTTGGTGCACCTGATACCCGGCGATGACGCGGGCCGCCGCGCGCAGGTCCTCAATCCGGGCGTTGGTACAGGAGCCCAGGAACACGCGGTCGATGGCAATCTCCTCAATCGGCGTCCCGGCTGCGAGATCCATATATTCGAGCGCGCGTATCCAACCCTGGTCCTCGCCGGGCTCAGGGATAGTGCCTGTAACCGGCACAACCATGCCCGGGCTGGTGCCCCACGTCACATACGGCTCCAGCTCATGCGCCTCGATCACCAGCTCGCGGTCGAACCGGGCACCGGGGTCGGTAGGCAGCTTGCGCCACTCCTCGACTGCCCGATCCCAATCTTCGCCTTTCGGCGCGAACCGGCGGCCCTTGAGGTAAGCAAATGTCGTCTCATCGGGCGCGATCATGCCCGCGCGCGCGCCTGCCTCAATACTCATGTTGCAGACCGTCATGCGGCCTTCCATCGAGAGCGCTTGCATTGCCGATCCTGCGTACTCTACGGCATAGCCGGTTGCGCCGTCCGTCCCGATGCGGCCGATGATGCCCAGCACGATGTCCTTCGCGGTCACCCCGTGCGGCAACTCGCCCTCGACGGAGATGCGGAAAGTTTTGGGCCGCGATTGCGGAACGGTTTGGGTCGCCAGTACATGCTCTACTTCGCTGGTGCCGATGCCGAACGCAAGCGCGCCGAATGCGCCGTGCGTGGATGTGTGTGAGTCTCCGCAGACAATGGTCATGCCGGGCTTGGTCGCGCCTAGTTCCGGCCCGATCATATGCACGATTCCCTGGTGCGCCGAGTCGACGTCGAACATCTCCACGCCGAACTCGCGACAGTTGTTCCGCAGCGAGGCGATCTGCTTCGCTGAGATCGGGTCCTTGATATTGAAGCGGTCAGCGTCGGTCGGCACATTGTGGTCCACCGTCGCGAGCGTGCGGTCCGTGCGGGCCACTGGGCGGCCCACCATGCGGAGGCCGTCGAACGCCTGCGGGGAGGTCACCTCATGCACGAGGTGGAGGTCGATGTAGAGGATCGCCGGTTCGCCCGCAGGCTCGGCGACGATGTGCTGCTCCCAGATTTTCTCGAATAACGTTTCCGGTTGGCTCATAAAACCTCTAAAACCGCCTGCGCGGCTTGCGGTCCCTTCGGGACGGGTAGTCGTTGGTGGTTCAATACCGATCTATTGTGGCTTCCCCGTCGGTTGGCATCGGTTTAGTACATTTTGGGTCATCCTGAGCGGAGCGAAGGACCTGCTTTAGAACTTCAACCTCACAAACTCGCCCCTGCGATCCTTACCGCATCGCGCTCGCCCCGCAGCTCCCCGACAAGTGCGTCGTTGATCAGCGAACCCATCTCCTGCGTGGTCACTACATTTTCCCCGCCGCGCGCCAAATCCCGCGTGCGGGCGCCATCCTCCAGCACATCCCGCACGGCCTGTTCCACCGCATCGGCCTCCCGCGCGAGCCCCGCCGAGTGCCGCAGCAGCATCGCTGCCGTCAGGATCGCGCCGATCGGATTTGCAATCCCTTGGCCCGCAATATCCGGGGCGGAACCGTGTACCGGCTCGTACAGGTCGACCGCGCCGCCGATCGTCGCCGAAGGCAGCACGCCGAGCGACCCCGCGATGACGCCCGCTTCATCGGACAAGATATCGCCGAACAGGTTCTCCGTCAGGATCACGTCGAATCGCCGGGGATTGTTCATCAGGTGCATGGCGCAGGCGTCCACATACTCGTGCTCGACCGTGATGTCGGGGTACTCGCGTGCCAGTTCGTTGACTGTTGCGCGCCACATCTGGGAGGTTTCCAGCACATTTGCCTTATCCACCGAGCACAGCTTGCCCCGCCGTTTTCCGGCCTGCTCGAAGGCGATGCGGGCCACGCGTTCCACCTCCGCGCGCGTGTAGCGCATGGTGTTCCAGGCCTCGTTCCCCTCGCGATTCCACTCGCGGGGCTGCCCGAAGTACAAGCCGCCCAGAAGCTCGCGGACAAACAAAATGTCCACGCCCTCAATCACTTCGGGCCGCAGGGGAGAGTTGCTGACGAGCGCCGGATGCGCGAACGCGGGACGCAGATTGGCAAAACCGCCCAGCGCCGCGCGGATGGCGAGCAGTCCAGCCTCGGGCCGCTCGCTTGGGGGCAGGGCATTGAACTTGTTATCGCCCACCGCGCCTAGAAACACAGCATTGCTGGCCAAAGCGGCTTCGCGGGTCGCGGGCGGCAGCGGCGTACCGTGCTTGTCGATGGCCGCGCCGCCAATTGGAGCCTGTTGAAAGCGGAACCGATGATCGCCGTGCGCGGCTACTGTGCGGAGGATGTGAAGCGCTTCTTCCGTCACCTCCGGGCCGATGCCGTCGCCTGCGAGTACCAGGATTTTTAGATCCATATCGATGGAAGCCTTTCTGGCCGGAAGCCGTTCTGCTTAGACCCGCGCGGTATCTGCGGCCTGTGTGTCTGCATTTTGAGCTAGATTGATCAGGTCCTGGTCGTAAATGTTTTTCTTTTTATCTGCCAACGCGGTAAATGCGCCGTATACCTGGTTGAGCTCGGAGGGCTCGAGTCGGAAACCAAGCTCCGCCAAGCGCGAACGCAGCGCCGCCCGACCGGAGTGCTTGCCCAGCACCAGCTTGTTTGCGGGCTGCCCGACCGAGGCCGGCGTCATGATCTCGTAAGTGAGCGGGTTGGCAAGCATGCCGTGCTGGTGAATCCCCGCCTCATGCGCGAATGCATTTTCGCCCACGATGGCCTTGTTCGGCGCGGGCTTGAAAGAGATTGTCTCACCGAGCAGGCAGCTGGTCGGGTACAGCTTTTCGAGCACAATCCCGCTTGTGACTTTGTACCGGTCGCCGCGCACTTTCAAGGCTGCCGCGATCTCTTCAAGCGCCGCATTGCCCGCACGCTCGCCGATGCCGTTGATGGTGCACTCAATCTGGCGCGCTCCCGCCTCCACGCCCGCCAGTGTGTTCGCTACCGCAAGTCCCAGGTCGTCGTGACAATGGGTCGAGAGCACGACGCCCTCCATGGGCACACACTCGCGGACGGCCTTGTACATGGCCGCATAGTCTTCCGGGGTGGAGTAGCCGGTTGTATCCGGCAGGTTGATGGTGGTCGCGCCCGCTTCAATCGCGATACGGGTCATGGTGCATAGATACTGGATGTCGGTGCGAGTCGCATCTTCAGCCGAAAATTCTACGTCCTCGACATAGGAACGGGCCAGCCGCACCATCTCGTCTACCTGGGCCAGGGCACGCTCGCGGCTCATTTTTAGCTTCCACTCAAGGTGGATGTCCGAACTGGCGAGGAAAGTGTGAATGCGGGCTTTTTCCGCTCCCTCGATCGAAGCAGCCGCGCGCTCAATATCCTCATGGCGTGCGCGTGCCAGCGACGCAATGACCGGTCGGCGAATCTCACGGGCGATTCGGCGGATGGCCTGAAAATCTCCCTCGGAGGAAATGGCAAAACCAGCTTCAAGAATATCGACGCCCAAACCCTCGAGCGCATGCGCCATCCGCAGCTTTTCATCTTCCGTCATGCTGCAGCCCGGCGACTGCTCGCCGTCGCGCAGTGTTGTGTCGAAGTAAAAAACGCGGTCGTCCATTCTTGTTACCCCTCCCAAAATCCTTGCCCTATCAGTATTTCACCTCATCAAAGATAAGTCTAACCATAAAAAACAGGACAACTCATAAGTTTTGCTTATGGTTTATGCATACGTCATGAGAGGCTTAAAAATATCTTATGGACTTACCACAGCTTGAAACATTTCTTGCGGTCGCCGAAGAGCGGGGTTTTTCTCGAGCCGCCGTGCGGCTGCACCGCACCCAATCTGCCGTAAGCCAGACGATTCGGCGGCTTGAAGAAGATTTAGGCGAGCGGTTGTTTGAGCGGGGCAGCCGCGACGGCACCCTGACCGCTGCCGGTGAAGTACTGCACGAATATGCGACGCGCATGGTGCGGCTCGAAGAGGAAGCCCGCAGTGCGGTCGAAGAACTGCGATCGCTGGCGAGGGGCCGGCTCTCCATCGCGGCAAATGAATACACTTCGCATCTGCTCGTGCCCGTGCTGGCAACTTACCGGCAAACCTCGCCGCACATCGCTATCGTGGTGCGGCGCTCGCTTGCCAGCCGCATTGCCGAGCAGGTGATGGAGCGCCAGGTAGAGCTTGGGATTCTTACCTTTATGCCTGACAAGGACGGCCTTGCGGCAATTGCAGTGTATGAGGATGATGTGGCCTTGGTGGTGGCTCCGGCGCACCCTTTGGCGGGCGGCGGGGCTGTCGGGGTCAGGGAGCTGGGGGCGTTGAACTTCATCGGCCATGCCGTCGCGTCGCCGCTGCGGCGGGAGGTGATGGAGGTTTTCGCGCGCTCGCGGACGCCCCTGCACATGAGTGTGGAGCTGCCGAGCTTGGAGGCGATCAAGCGCTTCGTTTCAACCGGTGCGGGCGTGGCAATTCTGCCGGGGCTGGCCGTGGCTCAGGAAGTCGCGCGCGGCGAGCTGGTACGCGTTCCCGTGCTGGAGCTGACGATACGGCGGAAGCTATGGATCGTGCATCGCCGGGCGGCTACCCTTTCCCATGCCGCCGCAGCGTTGCTGCGTATGCTGGAAAAGCTTGCAGGGGATGGGGGGCTGCCCTGGATGTACCTGCCTAGCCCAAACGGACTGGTGAGGTAATAGGTAAAAGCAGGCTTTGGGTCTTGGGAGCAATGCCTTGTCGGGCGCGCGCGTTTGTCAACAAAACGTACAATCCCCACACCCCGAGCAGGGCAAGCATCCACAGCAGCAGGAAACGGAAAACGCGAAAGGGTGTGAAGGGCGCAGCCAAGGAAACCTCTTTACCCTAGGATGCGATGTGAGCAGCCTGCGGCCCGCACAGGTACAATTGCCATTGACCGGGATGGTGAGATGGAAAGCCCTTGCGCCCCGGAACCTCGATACAGCCCATGGGGCAGCGTTCCGGATGCGGCAGAACCACTCGCGCTCCGAGCGGAAGGCGAACCGAACAGATGAAGAAATCCGCTCTACTTTTGGCGTGCTTGCCTTTGGCGGCCGTCGCAGCACATGCCCAGGAAAGTCGGCAGGACGCAAGCGTCAGCTATTCCGGGCTTTTTTCCCCAGAGGTTTTCGGCAATGGCATCCGGCAATCTGCGACAGTGGGCGATACGGGCATCCTTGCCAGCTATCGATACCTGCTGACGCCGCGCGGCGCGGCTGAGGTCAATTACGGCTATAACCGCTTTATCAGCCGGTTCAATGGATCTACCGGATCTGCAAGGGCGCACACGCAGTTTCAGGAATATTCTGTCGACTACGTATACAGCGCCTTTTCCTATCACAACTTCTTTCCCTTCGTGGAGGGCGGCGTCGGCGGCTATTTTTTCGGTATCGTCAACGACAACAAGTCGACCCGCACGGACTTCAAGAGCAGTACAGCCATCGGTGCGTCCTATGGAGCCGGTGTTGCTTATGAGCTCAGCCCGAGCTTCGACATCCGTGTGCAATATCGGGGGATTGTTGTGAAGGCACCGAATTTCAGCCAGCCCAACATCACAAACACGGGCCGGTACGAAAACATCATCAACCCGGCTGTAGGGATTGCCTATCACTTCTAAGTATAAAAAGGCCCCGCGCGGCGGGGCCTTTTTATTTAAAAGATACGGTAGGAAACACCGGCGCTGAAGCCTTTCGGTGTGAGTCCCGTACTTGCCCGCGGGTAAGCGATTTCAGGGCCGGGAGCACTGGGCCAGAACTGCTGGTCGTATTCTCCACGCAGCTTGAAGCGGCTGTTCAACCGGTACTCCACGCCACCGCCGATTTCATAAGAAAAATAGCTGCCGGAAGCTTTCGAGAACAAGGGAGTCGGGGGATAGCTCGCGGCTGCGATCCCAAGCAAAGCCTTTCCGTAAAAAGAAAAGTGGTGGTACTGGTAGGCATTGATGATTGGACCGGCGAGATAGGTCTTTTCCGTCAGGCCTTGCACGCTGTTCAAATCCAAAAAGCGTAACTCAGCTTCTACACCGATCCTCTTAGAGATGAGGTAGTCGGCGTAGAACCCGAACCCATCGGAGCGGATGTACTTAACATAATCGTTCTGAAAATTGGATCCTTCGACGCCGGCCCATAGGCGGCGTTCAAAGCCGATAGCGGCAGGTGCGGCTTGGGCGTGAAGTGAAGGCAAGGAGTAGAACAAAGCAGCAAGAAGAAACAAATACCATTTATGGACGCGCATGATCGGTCTCCGGAAAATCGAAAGCTTTAAAAGCAAGTAAGAAACCGGCGTGCTGCTTTGTTGTCTGCCGCGCGCCGGTTGCCATCAACTCTACTGTGGTGCACTTGTTACAGGCTGTGCCGAGGCACCTGCCGATGCCGGAGCAGCCGTGGGGGCTGTCGCAGTTGCCGGTGTCGTAGCAGGTGCTGTTGCCGTAGCGGGTGCGGTATCGGGTGGGGGAACAGCTACATCGCCCGTTGTGCTTGCGGGCGGTGCGGCCGTTGGGGCTGCCGGCGTAGCTGCGGGAACATCCGGTGCAGCCGCAGGGGCTTGGTAGTACTGCAGCCGCAAAAAGACTGGGGTGACTTCAAGAGCCAACTTATCGCTCGGGTTCAGGATGAGCGGTGAGGGCGCATTCAGTGCAACGACCTTGTCGTCCCAGGCATCGGTCCGCAAACGGCTGCCAAGCGGCAGCGCGGCAATCTGCTTGATGTCGGCTATATTGAGTTTTTGCCCCTTGCCCAGGCTGTCGAGCCATGGAGTGCCGTCCGGCTTGATAAGAGCGTCGCCCAAGCGGGGCGACAAGAGCGAGCTAAGCTCCTTTTCACGGTTCTGCACCAGAGCGAAGAACAACCCGACACTTGGGGCTTTGTCCTTATAGATTGATCCGTTGAAAAGCTCAACCGCCTTTTTCGCCGCGGATGCATTGTCTACGTCCGTATGGTTCATCTTGATACGTTCAAAAGCCGCTTCATCTGGAAAAAGAAGGCGGTCATTGAAGGCATAGCAGGTATCGATGCGATGCCCCAACAGAATTTGCGCAAGCTGGAAGGAAATTACCGCCGCAAGCGATTCTTCCGTCGGCAGCACATCTACAAGCCCTTTGCTGAGCAGGATCGTGTTGCCGACCGCGAGTGATTCAAGGGGCTGGGTCAGCATGACCCGACAGTGAATATCGCCGGGCAGCGAAAGATTGTTGCCGATGATGAGATTGTTCGCAACCTGTTCGAGCAGCTTGTCGAAGGGGCTGGCAGGCGCAAGAAGACCAGCCTGTACAAGACGATCCAGCACATTGTTTTCGGCCTGGGTCACAAAAAGTCGCTGCGCCTGCAGCGGGTTTACATCTTGTGAATTTTGGCTCTGATCCTGTGCGTTATCGATCTGCATGGATGCATTGTCGGAAGCGCTCTGTGGAATTTTCAGCGAGTAACCCCAGAAGTAGGTCTGCGCCTTGAAACCTTTGGCATGTGCTGCCGCGGCATGTTCAGACTCTTCGGTGTAAATCACCGCGGGAAGCCAGACGCCCTCCTGAATATTAGTGCGCCACGAATCGAAGTGATAAAAGTGAGTGTCTTCGTCATTTGGATTCGAGGTGTAGGTACCGTTGATCCGCACAATATGCGCATCCCGATCCTCGATCCAGATGCGGCCGAAGAAGCGTCCGGCACCGGCCTTGTTTTTCGGCTTCACATCGAACACAGCAGTCCGGATATTGCCGATAAACTCACGGCGCACAAAGGAAACGTCGTAGTGCTGCAGATCAAAACCGACCGGATCGAGAAACATCATGTCCGTGAAGCCGGTTGCGCTGTACTGCAGTTCGAATGCCTTGCTTAGCCCGCTGATGTAGTTCAGGGAACCATGGAGCAGACCTCGCTTGGTCGCTCGTGCATCGTATTGGTCATTTGAAAACGTCTTACCAAAATCGACGCGTCCGATAAAGTACTGATCCGAAATCGGCACCTCAAACTGGACCGGGTCCGGGCGCAGATTTTGAATGTAGGTTTGCACTACCGGCGTATGTTTGGCGATCTGCTTGACGATCTCCTTTTCCTGCGCCATCGACTTCAGTACCAGCTCCTTCTGGTCCGGGGTAAGCGGAACCAGTTGAAGAGGCTTTTCTTTTTTAGCGAATGCCGGAGCAGCCGCGAGTGACACACCCAAGGCCAAGAGCCCGAGCTTGCGAGCAACCATAGAGAACAACCTCATTTGCCGGAAACACTCCGGCTGGAAAATAGTAGCAACCGCCCGCGCATTACGCGAGCTGGAAACCAACGTGAATGACCGAAACCTGGTCAACCGGCTTGCCGTCGCGGGTGGCCGGTTTAAAGCGGATGCGTGCCGCAGCGAGTCGTGCCTGCTCATCGAGTCCATGGCCCAGGCCGTTCACCACGCGCAATACCTCCACCTGTCCATCGGCTGTAAAGCGAACCTCCAGAGTGACATCGCCCTGAATATGTTGATCCCGCGCTTCCGCCGTGTACTGCGGCAGCGGCTTCGACAAGACGACGAGCGGCGTGGTTGCGACCTGCTGCACCCGCGCCGGGGCACCGGCGGCAGCCGCGGTCTGGCCGAAACCGGTCGAGGCCACGGCACCATGGCCGTTCGGCGTGCCGCCCGGCTGAGAACCGGCACCAAAGCCGGTGGAAGCCACAGTTCCGTGGCCGCCGGGCTGCCCCGCGGGCTGCGACCCGGAACCGAAGCCGGTCGATGCCACCGCGCCGCGTGCACCAGTGGGGGAACCGGAAGGGGAGCCCGCGCCGAACCCTGTGGTGGTGACTGCACCTTGCCGGGCATTGGCGCCCGTGTTGCTGTTGGCCGCGGCTCCAAAGCCGCCGGCGACCGCAAGCTGCGATGGCCGGTTCGCATTCGGATTCGCCTGCACACCAGTTGGATTACCGAACCCCGCGGTCTGCGTGGCAGCCACCCGCTGGGTTTGCGCGGCTGCCTGCTGGGTTTGGAACGCCAAAGCGGGCCTCGGCGGCGTAACCACGGGCTTGGGTGCCGGGGCCGGCATGGCGGGGGCTTTTTCAGCCACCTTCGGAGTTTCCACCTTTGGCGGTTCAATGACTGGCTTTGGCACCGGGGGAATAATCTTTGCTTCTTCTTTGGGCAGCGGCGGGATGGGCGGCATCACGACTTTCGGCACCGGCGGCACATACGGCTTCGGCGGCGGTGTCAGGTAGGTCAGCGTTTCCTGCCGCCGCACCTCAACCTCATGCACTTTATTGATTGTGAGTACAAGGATGAGGATGCCGAGCGCGATGTTGATACCCGCGGCAACGCCGAAAGAACCGAGCCGGCCTTTTTCTTCGGGCAGCAAGCCAAAGTTGGCGTGGTTCAACACGTCACGCTGGGGAGGCAGCTCGGCTCCGCTTAAAGGAACGGCCACCGGACGCCTTCTCGTTTCCTGATCTTGCTGTTCGTATTCTTCGTGTAGCTGAGGCATGTATTCTGTCCCGGTGTTTGTTGCGGTCAAACGCGGTGCGTGTTCGGCGTCGCGCGGCAGTGAATGCAAATGCCTGGTGGTGGTATCGGCAGCTTCTTCATTTAGATGAGCGTATTGCTCCCGGAGCTCATCTTCCGTGCCAGTGACGCCTTCACGCATTCTCTGTCTCCCCAGCCACCCTCATGGATGTGTCCTTGCTCCCGGAATTCCGCCATACGACACAGCCAGAAACGCTGCGGGGCCGAGTTTCTGGGTACATTCTACCCGCGATGGACAAATGTCTAGCACTTGAGAGATATTCTTCGGTTACTATGGGCAGGTTCTCCTTACCCAAAAGCGTTATTCCTGGGGAATCAGCTGCATTAGACGGAACCGTTATCCCGTCCGGTTGCTCCAGCACACATTTGCAGGCGAAAGGCAAAACGTGAACATTCTCGTGACAGGCGGTGCCGGCTACATCGGAGGCACGGTGGCCCAAACATTGCTGGCGGACGGCCATGCGGTTACGGTGTACGACGATTTACGGCACGGCCACCGGTCGCTTCTGCCGGAGGGTGCCGACTTCGTTGAAGGCGAGCTCGCCGACCGGGCCCTTCTGGAGCAGACACTCCGGGGCGGCTTTGACGGGGTGATGCATTTTGCCGCATTGATCGAGGCGGGCGAAAGCATGAAAGCCCCGGAGGTTTACTTCCGCAACAACAGCGCGGCCACCCTTACGCTGCTGGAATCCATGCTGGCGGCCGGCGTGCGCCGGTTGGTTTTTTCATCCACGGCTGCCCTTTACGGTGAGCCGGAAACCACGCCGATCCCGGAAGATGCTCCGCTCAAACCCACCAATGCATATGGGGAATCGAAGCTGCTTGTGGAGCAGATGCTGCCCTGGTTCCACCGCGTTCACGGTTTTTCCTATGCGAGTCTGCGGTTTTTCAATGTCGCGGGCGCGGTACCGGGACGGGGCGAGGCCCACGAGCCTGAGTCGCACCTGATTCCCCTGATTTTGGATGTGGCGCTCGGCCGGCGTGCATCCATCAAGATCTTCGGGCAGGACTACCCAACGAAGGACGGTACGGCGGTGCGGGACTACATCCACGTGGCGGATCTCGCACGGGCGCACCAGATCGCATTTGCCGCATTGGGCAGGCCGGAACCGCAGCAGTTGATCTACAACCTGGGTAATGGGGTCGGCTTTACAGTGCGCGAGATTGTGGAAGCGGTGCGCCGTGTTACCGGGCACCCTATACCCGTGGTCGAGGAGCCGCGGCGACCCGGCGACCCGGCGGTACTGATTGCAAGCTCAGCGAAGATTGCGAACGAGCTTGGCTGGAAGCCGGAGCATACCGACATCGAAGAAATTGTGCGAAGCGCTTGGGAGTGGCACCAGCAGCGGTACCAGCGTACAGGGTTGTAGCGGCACGCGCCGCGCTACTTGGTAAACAAGTTGGCGGCGCGCAGAACTGTGTTGTATACACCCCACGCGGCAGGTAGGGCGACCACGAGCCAAGCCAGCGCTATGCTTGCCGGGGAACTCCGATATTCTTTGTCAGTCATAGGTGGGTCCCTTTCGAGGCAGCACTTCAGTGGGCGTTGTAGTCGGGGGTCACAGAGGGTGTGTTCATCCAGAACCGCTGGGCAACCGGGCGCACCAGGAGGCTCAATACAAGACCGACAACCAGCAGCCCGCACATGATATGCAGAACCAGCGGATATGCCGAGCGTAAAGGCTGACCGCTTGCTGTAGCACGGTCCAAGATGCCATTCACAATGAGCGGCCCTACAATTCCGGCGGTCGACCATGCCGTCAGGAGGCGTCCATAGATCGCGCTTACCTCAGACGACCCGTAAAGGTCTTTCAGAAAAGCGGGAGCCGTGGAAAACCCTCCACCGTACATGCTGATCAATACGCCTGCAATCAGCACAAACAGTGCGATCGAAGTTATGCTCGGCAGAACGAAGAACAGAACCGAACCCAGGATGAAGAAGGTCGTAAACGTTGTTTTGCGCCCGACAAAGTCCGACATGGACGACCAGATGAAGCGGCCGCTCATGTTGAATAAAGAAAGAACGCCGACGAAGCCGCCTGCCGCGGCAGCCGTCACCTTGCCGAGGAACAGGTTCTGAATCATCGGCGAGGCCGACTCCAGAATGCCGATGCCGGCCGTTGTGTTGCAGAACAGCATGAACCAGATAAGCCAGAATTGAGGGGTCTTCATGGCCGGCCCGACTGCCACGTTATGCGTGCTGATCAGACTTGCTTTCCCACCGCTTGCGCTTGTTTTCGGCGTCCAACCGGACGGCTTCCAGTCGGGGTGGGGCAGGCGGATAAGAAACACGCCGAACATCATAAATATGAGGTACACGACACCCATCGTGACCAGGGTCGCGGCGATAGGCTGATAGTGCGCATGGGTGCGGGAGAAGCTCATCAGCTCGGTGGCGAGCGGCGAGCCGATCATGGCACCGCCGCCGAAGCCCATGATGGCGAGCCCCGTTGCAAGGCCGGGTCGGTCGGGAAACCAGCGGATCAGCGTGCCGACGGGAGTGATATAGCCGAGCCCGAGCCCGACGCCTCCGATCGCGCCATAGCCCAGGTACACCAGTGGAAGCGAGTGCAGTTGCACACCCAGGGCTGAAACCATAAAGCCGAGGCTGAAGCAGAGTGCGGAAATGAATAGGACCTTGCGCGGGCCTGCTTTGTCGATCCACTTGCCGAATAGGGCAGCGGAAATGCCCAGCACCGCGATTGCGATGGAGAAGATGTAGCCGATCTGCTTTTGGCTCCAGTGCGCACCGGCTGCGTCGTGTAAGCCGAGAAAAGGTTTGACAAACACTGAAAATGCGTACACCTGCCCAATGGCAAGGTGAATCGCAAGAGCGGCGGGCGGTACCAACCAGCGGCTGTAGCCGATGGGGGCGATTGTGCGTGCGCGATCAAAAAATGAGGGAGTTCCCGGAAGGCTGCCTGCAACAGTCGTGCTCATGCTTATTCCTTCTTCGCGGCTCGGCGGGTTGCCGGCGGTATGAGGCTCAACCGTTTTTACGGCATGGGGCGCCTCCATAGCAAACGGGAATTGCAAAGACGGCGCGCTTGCTTCCCGAATCGGGCCCCGGTAGTGTGAAGCTGTTCCATTTTGATTTTTTGCGCGAAGGACGTGTCCATGGCCGCCGGTTCCTCTCACTTCACCTCAACTCTGCGGGAAACGCGGCTGTTTCCGCCTCCCCCGGAGTTCGCCGCCCAGGCTCATGTGCCGAGTATGGAGGCGTACCGGGCGCTGTACCGGCACTCGGTTGAGCAGCCTGAAGCGTTCTGGGGCGAAGCCGCGCGCGAGCTTGCCTGGTTCCGAAAGCCGGAGCAGGTGCTGGATTGGACGCCGCCGACCGCCGCCGACCCCGACCCGCGGGTGCGCTGGTTTGCCGACGGCACCCTGAACATGAGCGTGAACTGTGTCGATCGCCATGTCGAGGCCGGGCGAGGCGCACACCAAGCATTGATATGGGAAGGCGAACCGGGCGAGGTGCGTTCGCTTACTTTCGCCGAGCTGCAGGCCGAGGTCGCGCGCTGCGCGAACATGCTGCGCGGGTTGGGCGTCGTGAAGGGTGACCGCGTCGCGATTTACATGGGCATGACGCTCGAGGTCGCGGTGGCGATGCTGGCCTGTACGCGCATCGGCGCGGTGCACTCGGTCATCTTCGGCGGGTTCGCGCCGCAGGCCATTGCCGACCGCATCCGCGACGCGGACTGCCGCGTGGTCCTGACGCAGGATGGGACCTATCGGCGAGGCACGGAGATCCCGTTAAAGCGCAATGTGGATGAGGCGCTCAAGCAATGCCCCGATGTGCGTCAGGTGATAGTGCTGCGGCGCACTGGCTCCTCCCAGACGATGCAAGGAGGGCGCGACGTATGGTGGCAGGATGCGATGGCCGCGGCTGCGCCTGAATGTGCTCCCGAACAGATGGACGCGGAAGACCCGCTGTTTATTCTGTATACCTCCGGCACCACTGGCAAGCCGAAGGGCCTGGTTCACACCAACGGCGGCTATGCCGTGCAGACGTATTTGACGACGAAGCTGGTGTTCGATCTACATCCGGAGGATGTTTTTTGGTGTACGGCGGATGTGGGCTGGATCACGGGGCACTCCTATGTGTTGTATGGGGCCTTGCAGAATGACGTGACGACGCTGCTGTATGAAGGTGCGCCGAACTGCCCCGACCCGGGCCGGTTCTGGCAGGTGATTGATCGGCATCGTGTCACGGTGTTTTATACCGCACCGACCGCGATCCGCGCATTTATGAAGTGGGGCGACGCATACCCCCGCGCGGCCCGGCTTGACTCCCTGCGTGTGCTGGGTACAGTCGGCGAGCCGATCAACCCCGAAGCTTGGATGTGGTACCACAACGAGATCGGGCGTGGGCGCTGCCCCATCGTCGATACCTGGTGGCAGACCGAAACAGGTGCGCACATGCTTACGCCTTTACCCGGCGCGGTCGCGACCAAGCCCGGCTCGGCGACCGTGCCGTTTCTGGGTATCGCGCCGGAGATTGTGACGAAGCAGGGTGACCCGGTGCCCGCGGGTCATGGCGGCCTGCTCATCATCCGCAAGCCGTGGCCCTCGATGGCGCGGACGATCTGGGGCGACCATGCCCGCTATCTCCAGACCTACTGGAGCGAGGTGCCGGGCGCGTATTTTTCAGGCGACGGCGCGCGCGTGGATGAGGACGGCTATTACTGGCTGATGGGCCGCGTGGACGACGTCATCAATGTGAGCGGGCACAGGCTCGGCACCATGGAGATCGAGTCCGCGCTGGTGGCGCACACCTCCGTCGCTGAGGCCGCGGCGGTCGGCAAGGCGCATGAGATGAAGGGCCAAGCGATTGCGGTGTTCGTGAATCTCGAAACCGGCGTCAAACCCTCGCCCGAACTGCGGGAAGAGCTGCGCACCTGGGTGGCGAAGGAGATCGGCTCGCTGGCCCGTCCCGATGATGTGCGGTTTGTGGAAGCACTACCGAAGACGCGGTCAGGCAAGATCATGCGGCGGCTTTTGCGGGAGGTGGCTGAGGGCGGCGAGATCAAGGGAGACACGACGACGCTGGAGGATTTCGCGGGGCTAGCGAAGTTGCGGGAAGAAGAGGAGTGAGAGCTCGGAGGTTATGAGTTCGCACTTTGTAGGTGGAGGCCAACGGATTTCGCCTATACTCACCGCAAGCGAACGCTATGAACATCACTCAGTTTTATTTCGCGCTTGGGGTGCCGTTCTTTACGGTTGTGCTGATGTATGTCATAGGGACGATTTCAAACCGCGCGGCCATCAACGACCTGCGTGCTGAAATGCGCGCGGGCGTCGCCAATCCGCGGTCGGAGATGCATGCTGGGTTTTCAGCGCTGAACTCGCGTATGGACGCCATAAAAAAGCGCATTGACCGTTTTGGGAAAAAGCTGAACACCATCGACACAGAAATCCGAATCAACCACGACCACCGCCTCGCTGTTTTTGAAGCACGAGTTCTTAGGCGGGCAAGTTAGCTTTACATGTTCGTGCATGCAGGAAATCTCACGCTGGTAAACGCAGCAGAGAATACATAGGAGCAGGTAGGATGCCCGACAGCAATCAGCTTCAGGTACCGCCGGCGGCTCGCAACGACCGTAGATCGTTTGAGCTGCTGCGTGTCTGGATCGCGAATGAAAGCCAGCACATCAGCTTGCGGGCAGGCGTGTGGGAAGACCCGGCCGCCTGGGGCATGATGCTGGTGGACTTGGCGGGTCACATTGCAAACAGCTACGAACAAACTGAAGGTCTTGATCGTGCGGAAGTTCTTGCGAAGATTCGGGAAGGCTTCGACGCTGAGTGGGACGCGCCGACAGACGAGATTGCCGGCGAGATTTCATCCTGAAACTTGCCGGGCCTTGCCGAGGCTCTATGCTTAGGCGGTGAGACGCGGCCCTTTGCCATCGCGGAAAGTATGGACGGCAGCAGCCCTGGTTCTATGGGTTGCGGCCTTGCTGCTTCCTTCCGCACTACATCTGCCTGCACTTGTCCTTCGCCTTCCGGCGCTTCTCGTTCTCGCGGTGTTCGCCTTCCGCCGCGGCTCCCTTACGGCCTGGATTTTTTGGTCCATGATCGCGGGCGTTGAGTATGGGCTGGACCTGCCCCACGCAGCGTTAGCTTCGCGCGTTTTCTCGGACATTTTTCTCCGACTCATTAAGTCCATCGTCGCGCCCCTGATTTTCGGGACGCTGGTGACCGGGGTGGCCGGGCACGGCGGCTCGCAGGTGGGGCGGCTGGGGTGGAAGTCGCTTCTGTACTTTGAGGTGCTTACGACCGTGGCTCTTGCCATCGGCCTCATCGCGATCAATCTTTCGCATGCGGGGGTCGGGGTCGCGTTTCACGCGCAGGCTGCGGCGACGCCCGACTTGGGCAGTTGGCAGGAGTTCCTGCTGCGGGTCTTCCCGGAGAACATTGCGAAAGCCGTCGCGGACGGGCAAATTCTTGAGGTCGCCGTCTTCGCGCTCCTGTTCGGCCTCGCGCTGAACCGCGTGGGGGAAGCGCGCCGCGCTCCCATGCTGCGGGTGATTGAATCGCTGACCGAAACCATGTTCGCGTTCACCAATCTGATCATGTATCTCGCGCCGTTGGGCGTCGGGGCGGCGCTGGCCTACACGGTTGCGAGTGCAGGCGTGGGCACCCTTCTAAGCTTGGGTAAGCTGCTGCTCACGCTGTACGTTGCGCTTGGGGTATTTGCCGTATGTGCGATGCTGCCTACGGCTTTGATTGCACGGGTGCCGGTGCGCGGTTTTCTGAAAGCTGTTGCCGAGCCTGCGACCATTGCCTTCGCCACCAGCACCAGCGAAGCCGCGCTGCCCCGCGCCATGGAGGCGATGGAAGCTTTCGGCGTACCGCGCCGGATCACCGGGTTCGTCATTCCGGCGGGGTACAGCTTCAATCTCGCAGGCTCGGCCTTGTACTTGGCCATCGCTTCAGTGTTTACGGCGCAGGCGGCGGGGCTGCGCATGGGCTGGCGCGAGCAGGCGGGCATGCTTCTCGTGCTCATGCTGACAAGTAAGGGCGTCGCAGGGGTGCCTCGCGCGGTGCTCGTGGTTTTGTTGGCGACCGCGAGCACGTTTCGGCTGCCGGAAGGTCCGATCTTTTTAATTCTCGGCGTCGACGCGCTCATGGATATGGGTCGTACCGTGGTCAACGTGACCGGCAACTGTCTGGCGGCGGCCGTGATTGCGCGCTGGGAAGGCGCGTTCGGTACGGAGCCACCCGCGGTGGAAACGCTGCCCGCGTGAACCAAAGTACTCGTGTGGCGTGCGCTTGGCGGCATACAATAAAGGCAAGGAGCAGACATGACGCCGCTGGAGGTTGTTGCCGCGATCGGAGCCGTTGCTGTTCCCACCATCATTCCAACGGTGGCCGTGGTCATCTCGATCATCCGTTCAGACTCGAAGATTGACACATTGAGTAATCGTATCGACGCAAAAATCGATGCTGTCAGCAGTCGTCTGGACGCAAAGATCGAAGCGCTGGGCAATCGCCTCGATGCAAAAATCGATTCCAAAGCCGATGGACTTCGCTCCGACCTGCGAGCCAAAATGAGTATCCTCGACAACATCGTTTATACCCACCACGGACGGCTGACGAAGCTCGAACTGAAAGCAGACGAGAACAAATAGCTTCCTGGTGCAGCGGGCCCGCTTGGTATACTCGTAGGTTAGATAAGCGCTTCCGCAGCCGCCCTTGAGCGCGGAGGTTCTTTCTCCAGCGCCGCCCGCGCAGCCAAAAGGAGTCTATGACATCGCGGCTCGGCACAATACAATCCCCCTCCGACATCAAGCAGCTTTCCATTCCCGAGCTCGAAGCACTCGCCCAGGAAATCCGTGAGCGGCTGATTGTTTCGCTTTCAAAAACCGGAGGCCATCTCGGGCCCAACCTAGGCGTGGTCGAGCTCACCCTTGCGATGCACTATGTGTTTTCCACTCCCGAAGACAAGTTCGTTTTCGATGTGAGCCACCAGGCATATGTTCATAAGCTGCTTACCGGTCGCGAATCGAGCTTCGACTCGATTCGGCAGGGTGGAGGACTAAACGGTTTTATGCTGCGTACGGAAAGCGAGCACGATGCTTACGGGGCAGGCCATGCGGGCACCGCGCTTTCGGCGGCGCTCGGCATGGCGGTCGCGCGCGATCTAGCAGGGGGCAAGGAGCATGTTGTCGCGCTCGCGGGCGATGCGGCGTTTACCAATGGCATCACCTTTGAAGCGCTGAACAACATCGCCGACCAGACCAGGCGCTTGATCGTGGTGCTCAACGACAACGAGTGGTCGATCGACCGCAACGTCGGGGCGATCGCGAAGTACCTGCACAAAATCGTAATCAACCAGCGTGTGACGTCGCTGCACGAGGGGGCACAGCGTTTAGTGGAGCGCGTGGGCGGGCGCGCCGCGAAAAATATCGTCAAGCGCGCGGAAGAAGCAGCAAAAGGAGTCTTGTTCCCTTCGAGCTTCTTCGAGGACTTCGGCCTGACCTATTATGGGCCGCTCGATGGACACAATATCGGGCTGCTGATCGAGACATTTGAATTTCTGAAGCAGCAGGACAAGCCGGTGCTGCTCCACGCCATCACGCAAAAGGGAAGAGGCTTTCAGCCGGCGCTGGACGGGCAGAAAAAGTTCCACGGCCTGGGACCCTACGACCCTGAAACCGGCCACACCCACACCGGCGGCGCACCGACGTACTCCGAGATTTTCGCCAACACGCTCGCGAAGCTGGCCGATGAGGATGACAAAGTCATTGCAATCACCGCGGCGATGCCGAATGGCACGGCATTGGACCTGTTCCGGCCGCTGCATCCTACGCGCTACTTCGATGTGGGCATCGCGGAAGAGCACGCGGTGATTTTCGCGGCGGGCATGGCGACGCGCGGCTTTAAGCCGTTTTGCGCGATCTACTCCACATTTCTGCAGCGCGCGTTCGATCCCATCGTGCATGACGTTTGCCTCCAGAACCTTCCGGTGGTCTTTTGCATGGACCGCGGATCGTTGAGCGGGGATGACGGCGCGACTCATCATGGCTTGTTCGATATCTCCTATCTGCGTGCTGTGCCAAACATCATCCACATGGTCCCAGCGGATGAAGACGAGCTGGCCGACATGTTGCTCACAGCAAAGGAGCATGGGGGGCCGAGCGCGATCCGCTACGGGCGCGGCAGCGGGCCGGGTGCCGCGCTCAAAGCGCATCCGGCGGCGCTGCCCATCGGCAAAGCGAAAATTGTGCTTGAGGGCCAGGAAATTGCGATCTGGGGTTTGGGCGCGCTGCTGCCCATGGCGCGTGAGTTGGCCGCGGAGCTGGGCAGCCTCGGCTATTCCGCCGCGGTGGTCAACCCGCGGTTCACCAAACCGCTTGACCGTGCACTGCTGCTGGAGCAGGCTTCGCGCGTCGCGGCCATCGTAACCTTTGAAGATCATGTGCTCGCGGGCGGTTTCGGCAGCGCAGTGTTGGAGGAGTTGGAAGCCGCCAGTTTGCAAACACCGGTTGTGCGTGTCGGCTGGCCTGACGCTTTTATCGAGCACGGCAAAATCGATGAGTTGCGGGCACGCTACGGTGTCACCGTGAAAACCGCGCTCACCCGGCTGCAGCCGATCCTGCAACGGCTCCCCAAACGCGGCCCGCGGGCTGTCTTCGTCCGCTGAAGAAGGTGACCCTGCGGATGCCCTTCTTCCTAAAAGAGGGTCGTCACTTCGGCATCAAGACCGAGTCGATCACGTAGATCACGCCATTCGACTGGATCACATCCGCGGTGGTCACAATCGACACGCCGCCCTTCTGGTCCATCAGCACAATTTTGCCGTCCTGGATCGTCGCGGTCAGGGTCTCACCTTGCACGGTCTTCAACACAGCTTTACCATCGCCTTTCTTCATCAGCTTTTTCAAATCTTTTAAGGTCAGCTTGCCCGGCACCACATGGTAAGTCAGGATCCTGGTCAGATCGGCCTTGTTTTCAGGCTTGAGCAGGGCATCGACCGTGCCGGCCGGCAGCTTATCGAAAGCCGCATTCGTAGGCGCGAATACAGTGAACGGGCCGGGACCCTCCAGGGTGTCCACCAGGCCGGCGGCTTTGACCGCGGTGACCAGAGTCGCGTGGTCCTTCGAGTTCATGGCATTTTCAACGATGTTCTTAGTCGGGTACATGGCTGCGCCGCCCACCAGGGGGTCTTTCTTTTCCGCGTGGCTTCCCACTGTCGTGAAGCCCATGGCAAGGGCAAGAAATACTGCAAGGATCGTTCTCGTTTTCATAAAAGTCCTTTCAAATGTGCGCCGCAAGGGGGGTCCGTGCCCGTCGCTGCCACCCACCTCTTATTGTCGAATACGGGCCCTGCTTGCTCCATGGATTCCTTACCAATTCAATAGCGAGTCACGAGCCAATACATTTTCTTACCTGTCCGTGCAGGCCTCTTCGCTTCCCCGTCCGTCCGGAGCTCATCTCACTTGGATACACTTGAAAGGAGCTCAGCCCCCACGCACCATGCAGCCTGCCACCCAAACCATGCAACATTTGAATGAAACCAATCGCTGGCTTATGCTGATCGGCGCGGGCAAACTGCTGAAATCCGTGCTGTTTGTCGCGCTCGGCTTTGGCGCGCTGCACTTGGTGCATCGCGACCTGGTTTCACTTGTGACGCATTGGATCGTGGACTTGCGGTTCGATCCGGAAAGCCGCTTCATCAACTTCATCCTCGACAAAACTTCCGACATCACGCCGCACCGTCTGCGGCAGATTTCCGTGCTCATCTTTTGTGACGCAGGCATCGACCTTCTGGAAGGCTATGGCCTGATCCGAGGCAAGCCCTGGGCCGAGTACCTGACACTGATCGTGACCGCTTCGCTGTTGCCGTGGGAGTTTTTCGAAATCCTCCGCAAGCCGAGCGGGCCCAAGGCGGTGCTCACGCTCCTCAATATAGTTGTGGTGCTGTATTTGGCGCATTATCTGCAGCGCCGGATGCGCGCCAGGCAGATTGTGCATGGAGAGTGAGCTTTTTACAAACTAAATGGGGATTGCGGATCGCCATAACATTTGCTCATTTTGAATTAATCTCCGATTCCCACAGGCCTTCCACCGATTTCCAACTTTAGTAACGTGCTCGCGGTAATTATGCCCATAAAAACCGTTTGCAATGTGCTGTTGCTCGTCTACTCTGTGGTCAGAAGTGGAACGAAGTGGAGTGAAAAGTTGCGCTCTACACTTCTGAAAGCGCAGAATCACTGGTAGTTGCTGGTAAAGGGCAGATGGGGAGTTCCGAAGGATGTTCCGCGGCAATCATCCAGCTCGGGTCGACGACAAAGGGCGACTCAAGCTGCCCGCGGAGTTCAAAAGCCTGATCGATGAGCAGCATGGCGGGCAGTTTTACATCACGAGCAAGGATGGCAAGGCGGCGGAAATTCACCCACTGAAGGAGTGGGAAAAGTTCGAAGAGAAGCTGGCTGGGATTCCGAACTTTAACCCGGCAAAAAAAAAGCTGCTGGATCGACTGAATTATTACGGCCAAATGGCCAAGATGGATGACCAGGGGCGGGTGCTGCTGCCGCAGATTTTGCGGGGTGAAGCAAAGCTCATGGGAGATGTGGTGGTGTTTGGGATGCAGCGACACCTCGAAGTAGCGAATCACGAGATCTTCCGGCAGGCAATGGACGCAAGTCCGCTGACGGAAGCCGATCAACAAGCGTTGGCGGATTTTGGCTTATAGGCAGGATGAAAGGCTCCGGAGGGGCCGGGCTCATGCAGGGTGAGGGGCATGTGCCAGTTCTTTTACAGGAAGTTCGAGAATATCTGGCGGTGCGCCGGGGCGGCACGTATGTGGACTGCACTCTGGGCTATGGCGGCCATGCAAGTGCGATCTGCCGAGATTTGGGCAGAGAAGGCCGGCTGATCGGTCTTGACCGAGATGCCCAGGCGCTGGAGCTGGCACGGGCGCGGCTTGAAAGTTTGCGCGGGGAGCTTGGCACGGAGATGCCGGCAATCGAACTGCAACATGCCGAGTTCAGCCGGGTTCAGGAATATGTAGAGCCTGAGAAGTGCGATGGAATCCTGGCCGATTTCGGGGTCAGCTCCATGCATTTGAGGGAGGCGCATCGCGGATTCAGTTTTCAGGCGGACGGACCGCTGGACATGCGCATGAACACGCAATCCGGGGTCACCGCCGCACAAGTGGTAAATGAGGCGGACGAGGAAGAGCTTGCCAACCTCATTTACGAACTCGGAGAGGAAAGGAGGTCGCGGAGAATCGCCAGAGCCATTGTGCGGGCTCGGCCTTTGCACACCACGGCGCAGTTGGCCGGGATTGTGAAAGCCGCAGCCCACTCAATGAAAGGCGACACAATTCATCCGGCGACCAGAACTTTTCAGGCGCTTCGAATTCATGTGAATCGCGAGCTGGAAGAGATTGGGGCGCTGCTTGGAAGCGCGCCCGCACTGTTGAAGCCGGGCGGCCGCCTGGTGGTGATCTCATTTCACTCGCTTGAGGACCGTCCGGCGAAAGACGCCCTGCGCGCGGGCAGGGAAGCCGGGATGTATGAGGTTTTAACGCGCAAGCCGGTAACGGCAAGCGAGGAAGAAGTACGGAGAAATCCGCGGAGCCGCAGCGCGAAGCTGCGGGCAGCCGCAAAAATTTGAGAACCTCGCGAAAGATCGAGGTGAGGAGAGATCGGGCCGGGTTGTCCTGCCGATATACAAGGCGAAAGTAAACCCACGTAGGACCCCCCACGCACCACCCCCTTCCATGCACAGCGATCCGGCCCGATCGTTGGTTTGGGGTTGAAAAGTCAGGGAAATGAAGTTCAGCGGGAGACGCAGCATGGCAACCCAGGCGTTGGCGGAGATTTTCGGAATCGCACGGGAACAAGTGAGCACGGCGTCGAGCGCGAACGGCTCACGCTGGATGGCGGAGGAGCGCGCGCGGCGCGGGCCGACGCCGGAAGTTTTTTTCTCGAAACGGATCGATAATTCACGCCTGATCAAGGCACAATGCCCCGCCCGTAAACGCGAAATGCGAGCCTTTGCAAGCGCGATGGCAATGCTGTTCGCGCTCGTGATGTTTTATGGCTGGCAGCATTACCAATCCATCCAAGTCGGCTACCACGTGGAGGCTGAAAAGCAGCAGCTGAAGCAGATGGAGGAGCAGAATCGCGCGCTGCGGCTGAGTGAGGCGCAGTTGAGCGACCCGGCCCGCATCGATAAGATGGCGCGTGGGATGGGCCTGCAGGCACCTGCGTCAGGGCAGGTGGTAAGGCCGGATGGAACGGTGACAGTTGGCGATGCACCCCTGATGGCTCGGCTGGGGCGGTAAGGCAGTGATTGATGAACACGCTAGGGGTGATTGTTGGTCAGGATGGCATGTGCAAGGGGTTTAGAGATTCACGCGGGTTACCACATCCCCGATGAGACTATGCCGGTAGCCGATAGCTGCCCGTTTCGTCTGCTTCATAAATAAACCTTTGCATCACTGACGTTTCCTATCACCTGCTTTGAAGCTGCCGTTCTAGAAATGAGTGTAATGTTTGGGTGAGATTGACGGCCGTCCAGGGGACGATGCACTTGCTGTGCAAATCGCTGCCGGTCATGCTTTCGACAAACATGGCGCCGAGCTTGAAAATGCTGATCGCGAAACATTTAGGAGACTGATACTGCAGACGCTTTCTACTCCATCTGTTGTCATGAACCTTTCGGGCAACCGCGCACTTTATTGGAGTGATGAGGAGCAATTTGTCGTAATACTGAACCCCAGAGATCCTGATGGCGGCACCGCTTTCCGGCCTAAGGACGGCATAGAATATCTGAATTTTATGGAGTAAGCCGATGCAGAACCGGAATCAGTCCCCGTTGCAGCAGGATGCGCTCCGTTATTTACGAAATACCTTGAACGAGGTTCTTAACGGCCTGCGCCTTCCCGCGTCTATGGAAGCACAGATGCAGCCGCTTCGCCCGGCAATGAAAGCACTGCATGGACGTCTGCAACAGGAAGGGCCCAGCTACGAAATTTCTGTGTCGGATGCACTTCTGCTGCTCGAAACTTGTGCCATTTGTGAGTTGGAACTGGAAAAATGGGAGTTTGATACAAGGCTGGGTTACAGCAGGGCCGAGGCTGAGCAAGTGATGGCTGAATTGCGCGAGAAGGTACGTCGGGCACATCGACCGCATGCGGCGGCTTCCTGACGCGACACAGATGAAGCCCTTCTCCTTCGCGCAC
>CAXTKZ010000011.1:28253-43043 GCA_964244985.1 uncultured Acidobacteriaceae bacterium | reverse complement strand
AACTCCACCCGCACCCCATCCAGCGTCGGCAAGATCACCGGCAGCACCCGCACCCCCACCCGTCCCGCTTCGACCGCCGGGTCCTTGCTTGCCAAAGCCAAAGCAGCCTCTGCGCTCGCCGCCTCCACAATCGAAAACCCCACAATCTCCCCGCCATCCGTCACTGGCCCGGCGACCTTGAACCGCCGCCATTCCATCTGCTCCCGCAGAAACGCAAGCTGCGCCGCCATCAGCCCTTCCGCGGGCTCGTCCCAGTGCTCGCCTTTCACCAAAAAGCACAAAAAATACGGCTTGAGGTTGCGCGGAACATCCTTTGGGAAAGGGCGTGGTGGTTTTCCCGTTTCGGGGCGCGCGGGCTGCTCATTCGACATTTCCCGAGCATACCGCAGGGCCGGACGCGTATCGTACTCATACGATGGCACCTGCTGAACGGCTGTACCTGAGCGATTCCAAACTCACCCGGTTCCGTGCCACCGTGACCGGTATCCGCGAGTTCGCCCGCAGGGACGGCGTGCAGGTTTGGCACATCTCGCTTGACCGCACTGCTTTTTACCCCACCGGCGGCGGCCAGCCGCATGACCGAGGTTTCCTCCGCGCGCAATCCCGCTCCGGCGCGGTTCTTGAAGCCGCTGTCGAGGACGTGATTGAGGACGAAGGCGGCGAGATTTGGCATGCAACGACGAAACCGCTGCTCGCCGGAACGGAAATCGAAGGCGTGATCGACGAGGCCCGCCGGCTCGACCATCGCCAACAGCACTCCGGCCAGCACCTTCTTTCTGCCATTTTCGCGAATCAGCATCAGGCAAAAACCGTCGGCTTCCACCTCGGTGATGACGATGTCACGATTGACCTCGCCGTGCCCGACAAGCAAGGGCAGGAAGCCTTGATGGCTCAGTTGCAGGAGGTCGAGGAGGAAGTCAACCGGCACATCGCCGGCAACCTCCTCGTCTCTGTCCGCGAGGTTTCCAATGAGGAGGCGCGAGACCTGCTTGCCTCCGGCGCGGTTCGCAAGCTGCCGCCCCGCGAAGGCCCGATCCGGCTGGTGGAAATCCCCGGCCTCGACCTGAACGCCTGCGGAGGTACGCACGTCGCCGCGCTCGGGGAAATCGGTTCGGTGCTGCTGCGCCAAACAGAACGCACCAAGGGCGGCCTGCGGCTCCATTTCGTTTGCGGTTTGCGTGCCGTCCGCCACGCCCGAGCTTCGTTTGAGGCACTGGGAGCCGCGGCGAAGGTACTCTCCGTCGGACCGGCACAGGCAGCCGAAGCAGCCCTCCGCCTCAAGGATCAACTCAAGGCGCTGAGCAAGGAGCGGGCGCAGCTCCGAGAGGAGTTGGCGGCGGACCATGCGGTTCGGCTCGCCGTGGAAGAGCGTATCGTGGACGGGCTGCGTTTGGTCGCGCGCACGTACCCCGATCGCAATGCGGAGTACGTGAAGCTGCTCGCCGGCAAGTTGATGGAAGCCGTACCCCATACCAGTGCGGTGCTTGCCTCGACCGCGGAAGAACCCGCTACCCTGTTCTGCGCCTGCAACCAACACCCGGATCTGCGTTGCGATGTGATCCTGCGTGAACTGCTCCTGCCGTTCGGCCTGCGCGCCGGGGGTACGGCATCGCTGGCGCAAGCGCGGGTGCCTGCGGCGGCTCTGCCGCAGATCATGGAGAGGGTCACAGCCTCCATGCGCAGCGCTCCGCCCCCGGCCGACGACGCAGCGGATCAGCTCCAGTAGCTCCGGTCCAGCGTCCGGTACTGGATCGCCTCCGCGATATGCGGCAGCGCAATGTTGTCATCCCCCGCCAGGTCTGCTACCGTCCGCGCGACTTTCAGGATGCGGTCATGGGCGCGCGCGGTGAGCCCCTGCTGCTGCATCGCGCGTTCTAGCAGCTTTTCGGCTTCGGGCGCGAGCTCGCAAAACTGGCGCACCTGCCGCGAGCCCATCTGTGCGTTCGCGTAAATCTTCTGCCGGGCATCGGCGAACCGCGCCCGCTGCCGCCCGCGCGCTGCCATCACCCGCTCCCGGATAGCCGCCGAAGGCTCGGCCGATGCCGTCGAGCGCAGCTCACGATACTGCACCGCCGGTACCTCGATATGAATGTCGATCCGGTCGAGCAAAGGCCCGCTCACCTTGGCAACGTAGCGCTGGATCAGCGGCGGCGTGCAATGGCACTCGCGCGATTTGTCGTTGAAGTAACCGCATGGGCAGGGGTTCATCGCGGCCGCGAGCATAAAACGCGCTGGAAACGACAAGGACATCGCCGCCCGCGAGATCACCACATTGCCGTCCTCAAGCGGCTGCCGCATCACTTCCAGCACGTTGCGCGGAAACTCCGGCAGCTCGTCCAGAAACAGCACGCCATTGTGCGACAGCGACACTTCTCCGGGTCGTGGCACCGCGCCGCCGCCAATCAGTCCCGCATCGGAAATCGTATGGTGCGGCGCGCGGAAGGGCCGCTCCGTCACCAGGCCCGCGCCTTCCTCCAGCACACTCGCTACGGAGTGAATCTTCGTGGTTTCCAGCGCTTCATCGAGCGTCAACGGCGCAAGAATCGTCGGCAAACGCTTCGCAAGCATTGTTTTACCCGAGCCCGGCGGCCCGATCATCAGGATGTTGTGCCCGCCCGCGGCCGCGACTTCCAGCGCACGCTTCGACGTTCCCTGCCCGCGCACGTCGGCGAAATCCACATGAAACTGCTGCTCTTCAGACAAGAGCGCCTTGGCTTCCACCCGAAACGGCTTGGACTGGATTCCGCCCGCGCCATGCTCGTTCAACAGCTGCCGCACAGAATTCAGAGATTCCGCCGGGTACACGTCCACGCCGTCGACCACGGCCGCCTCGCGCGCATTCGCTTTCGGCACAATCAGAGTTTTAATTCCGCGGTCGCGCGCCAGGATTGCGATCGGCAGCATACCCGGCACAGGCCGCAGCAGCCCATCCAAACCCAGCTCGCCGATCAGCAGCAGCTCGTTCAGGGCCTTGATCTGCATCGCGCCCGAAGCATGGAGAATCCCCATCGCGATGGCAAGGTCGAACCCCGAGCCTTCCTTCTTGAGATCTGCCGGCGCAAGATTGATCGTGATCGCGGTCGGCGGGATCTGGAAACCCGAGTTCTTGATGGCCGCCCGCACCCGCTCGCGCGATTCGCGTACCGCCGAGTCCGGCAGGCCCACCATGTAGAAACGATCTTCCGCCAGCTTGACGCCGGAAAAATCCACTTCCACATCGATAAGATTTGCGTCGATGCCGTACACGGCCGCGCTGAGTGCTTTTGCCAACATAGGTTTTTAGAGGTTTAGCGAGCCCGAGTCTAGCACTCGTCCGCTCGCGTCATGGCGTAAAAATAGCCGAGATGTGACCTTCGGCATGTGTGCCACCTAGAACTCCTCCATCTCAATAAACTCATACTCGCGGTCAAGCGCAATCGTCCACTCACCGCTGGGCCAGCGCACAAAAATAAACCTGTGTTTATCCATGGTCTCAACCTTTTCCAAGCAGCCGTTCCCGCAGCGGCTTGGAGGGAGACTAGGGTCGCGCCCGCGGAAATACAATGGTTTCTTTTCGCACTTTGGTGATGGGCGGGGTACGGAGGTAATGGCGCATTTTATGCGCCGGAACAACGGCTCCCACACGGAGGCGGCTACAATCACGCTAGTGAAAACCGGCTTTTTCGATCTGTTCAAGCAAGGCATCGGCCCGTCCAGCTCGCACACCATGGGACCTATGACCGCGGCCCGTGCCTTCGTGGTCGAGCTTGCCGCCCGAGGCGATCTGCCGCGAACGGTCAGCCTTACCGCGGAGCTGTACGGCTCACTGGCCCACACCGGCAAGGGCCACGGCACCGACCGTGCGGTGCTGCTCGGCTTGCTCGGAAAAGAGGCCGCGACACTTGATCCGTCGACGGTCGCTGATGAGCTCGAGGCCGTGGCCGCGAGCGGCTTGCTCCCGCTGCTGGGACGGCATCCCGTGCCGTTCCGCATGGAACACGATCTCTTATTTCATCGCGACACTTTGTACCCGCCGGACGCACGCACGGAGCACCCGAACGGCATGCGGTTTACCGCCTGCGATGGCGAGCGCAAACCCCTGATGCAGCGCACGTATTTCTCCATCGGCGGCGGTTTTATTATGCGCGACGGTGAAGACGTGCAGCACGGGGAAGCAGCTCCACTCCCCTATCCATTTGGGAGCGCGGCGCAGCTGTTGTCGATGGCCGAAACAGCGGGCCTGACGGTGGCGGAGCTCATGTTCGCGAACGAATGCGCGCTTCAAACACCGACGCAGGTACGGGAAGGGGTGCTCGCAACCTGGGCCGCCATGCGCGCGTCGATGGAACGCGGTATGGCGACGGAAGGCATCCTGCCGGGCGGGTTGAATGTGCGCCGCCGTGCGTCGCGGCTTGCCGCGCGATTGCAGGCGCGCGGTGCGGGCACAGACCCGCTCGCGCCGCTCGATTGGGTGACGGTGTACGCCATGGCGGTCAACGAGGAGAATGCGGCAGGCGGGCGCGTTGTGACCGCACCCACGAACGGCGCGGCAGGCGTCGTGCCAGCGGTGGCGCGCTACTATCTCGACTTCACGCCCGGCGCGGATGAGGAAGGGCTGCTGCGCTACTTCCTGACCGCGGCGGCCATCGGCGTTTTGTACAAGGAGAATGCCTCCATTTCCGGTGCCGAGGTGGGTTGCCAGGGTGAGGTGGGCGTCGCCTGCTCCATGGCGGCGGGCGGGCTGGCGGCGGCGCTCGGCGGCACAAACAATCAAGTGGAGCACGCTGCCGAAATCGGCATGGAGCACAACCTAGGCATGACCTGCGACCCCATCGGCGGCCTCGTGCAGATCCCCTGCATTGAGCGCAATGCCATGGGCGCGGTCAAGGCGGTGCAGGCCTGCCGCATCTCCATGCACGAGGGCGACGGGCATAAAGTTTCGCTCGATCAGGTCATCCGCACCATGTATCTCACGGGGCTCGATATGCAGTCGCGCTACAAGGAAACCTCGCTTGCCGGGCTTGCGCTCAACGTCATCGAGTGCTGAGGGATGGCACGGCGCAGGTGGATCGCGGATGAGTGGGATGGGCGCAGCGCGTCGCTCCTCGGCGCGCAGGCGCGGCACCTCGCGCGGGTGCTGCGAGCCGAGCCGGGAATGCGCGCGGATATAGTCGCGGGTGGTGGCGTGTGGTCAGCGGTTATTGAGACCGTCGGTGAGGAGCGGGTTGTGTTTGTGCTTGAAAGCGAGCTGCCCACCGACGCCCCACTCCCGCTTACGCTCGTGCTGGCGGTTTGGAAGTTCGACCGCATGGAGTGGGCAATTGAAAAGCTGGCCGAGCTGGGCGTGGAGCGGATCGCGCCGGTGATTGCGCGGCGGACGGAAAAGCACCTTGCCCAGGCAGCGACCGCGCGGGTGGAGCGCTGGCGGCGCATCGCGGGGGAGGCAGCGAAGCAGTCGCGCCGCGCGGATGTGCCCGTGGTTGACGATCCGCTTCCTCTCCCCGTTGCGCTTAAACAGCCCTGGTCCGGTACTAAAATCCTGCTGGCGGAAAACGAGCGCACGGTCCTGCTGCGGGATGTACTGCCTACGTCTGACGCACTCGCGCTGGCGGTTGGGCCGGAAGGCGGCTGGACTCCAGAAGAAGAGCAGCTTTTCGCTGGAGCGGGCTGGCTGCCTGCGAGTTTGGGGCCACGCATTCTACGGGCGGAGACGGCGGCTATTGCAGGGACGGCTCTGGCTGCATCGGCGCTGCTGAGGTAAAGGCAAGCACTTTACCCTGAAAATTATTTTTTGCACCAAGGAGAACTTCGGTGCAAACTCCTGCTATGAGAGCCAATGTGCATTTAGACACTGAAGCGTATACCTTCGCTTCCACATACGCGAGCGCAGAAGGCATCCCGCTCGGAGCAGCCATCAGCGAGCTTCTACGGCGGGCGGAACAAGCGCCGGAGCCGGTGTCGCCTTTACTAACAAAAAGTCGGCTTGGCTTGTTGGTAAGGGCGAAGCGGGCTGGGGACGTTGTTGTCACACCTGAGATGATCAAGGAACTTTCAGAGGACGATGTTGGCTGAGATTTTCGATCCAAAGCGAGTAGCGATAAACACCATCGCCGAAGCCAGCGCAGATGAGTCTGCGTAAGACAATTTACAGATACTTATAGGGGCGGCAGCATGCTTATGGCGCTGTAGATAAATCCAAAGCTCAATGCGCTGCAGTGAAACTGCCGTTAGCTGGGCAGATGACAACGGTACCGGTAGGCAGACTGCGACTCCCCGCTTTCAGCACGCGAAGAGCGCTCCCTGACTGCTGCATGGTCACCTGAGCACAAAAGTACCCACCGCTTGAAATCTCGTTCGCATCATGTCCAATGTCTCCAGGGCGACGGTGATGCATCATGAACTCGTAGTCGCTCGCGGTAATATCGAGATCAGACCAGATCGGCATTGTTTGGATATTCCAGCTTTGCCCCTTGCCCTGAGTCCGATATGCACGGCTGATAAGCAGGAATGCAGAGTAAGTTCTCGTGCTGCTAGGCGGAAAATCGATGTAACTTTCGAAAAGTTCAGCAGTTCGGCTGCTCAGCAGAAAGACCGAGAGGAAGCCGAGTATAGCGAGAGCTATGGCGAGGTAAATACGCTGCCATATTTTCATACTCTGGTGTCCAAAAATGGCTATATACATTAGAAGCAGCGCACCCAAACCGCCCAATGCGAAACTTAGATCAAGAGTGATGTCGTGGCTGGGAGTAATTTCGGTGCTGGTGTCAAACCACCCAAGAATAATATATAGGGCTAGTAGTGCCAGAGGACCGGCCAGCCAACCCCATCCATAGATTCGAGGCACGAGCTTTCCGAGACTGCGATCGTTCTCCATACAAGTATGATCCTAATTAACAGGTTAATATTCTTAAGGGATGCACCCGTAATTAGTCCTCATAAATGCGCTTAATGGCATACCGAAGGTCGAGAGCTACGCACAGCCGTTACTTGAGACACCTGATGGCGCTCTTGGCCTCAGTAAATTGTAGGCGACGCTGAGTTTCCTATTTACGACAACATCTCCTTCAACTTCCCAAACAACGACCGCGACGTAGGCGCGTTCTCCACCGTCACACTCTCTCCCAACTGCCGTAGCAGCTCCCGCTGCTCGCGAGTAAGCTTCTTCGGCGTTTGCACCTGCACCTCGACCAAAAGATCCCCGCGTCCGTGCTCGTTCAGATACGGGACGCCCTTTGACCGCAGACGGAACTCTTTACCGCTTTGCGTGCCCTCCGGCACCTTGATGCGGGTGTCGCCTTCAAGCGTCGGGATGGGAATCTCGTCGCCGAGCGCGGCTTGCGTGAAGGAGATCGGCACCACGCAATGCAGGTCGTTGCCGTCGCGCTCAAAGAACGGGTGCTGCTTGACAGTCAGCACAATGTACAGGTCGCCCGCGGGCCCGCCGAAACGCCCGGCATCGCCTCCCCCGCCATAGCGGATGCGTGTGCCTTCCTCCACGCCCGCCGGGATAGACACGCGCACGGTGTGTGTTTTTTCGGTGCGTCCGTCGCCGTAGCAGGTGCCGCACGGGTCGGTGATGATCTGGCCGGTCCCGCCGCAGTTGGAGCAAGCGCGCGCGACCGAGAAAAAGCCCTGCTGGAAGCGCACCTGGCCGCGCCCGCCGCACTGGGGGCAGGTCGCAGGGCCTTTGTTGGACTTTGTACCCGTGCCGGCGCAGGTGTCGCACGGCTCCATGCGCTTCACCGAGACCTCGATCTCCTTGCCGAACACAGCCTCGGCGAACTCGATGGTCTGGTCGTAGCGCAGGTCGCGGCCACGCTGCGCGCGCGAGCGGCCCCGGCCCCCGGCGTTGCCGCCGAACATCTCGCCGAAGATATCCCCGAAGATGTCGCCCAGGTCCTGCGCGTTCGCGAATGGATTGCCCGCGGCACCCGGCCCCGGCCCACCTACACCCGCATGTCCGTAGCGGTCGTACGCGGCGCGCTTGTCCGGGTCGCTCAACACCTGGTACGCCTCGGAGCACTCCTTGAAGCGCTCTTCCGCGGCCTTGTCGCCGGGGTTGCGGTCGGGGTGGAACTGCATGGCTTGCTTGCGGTAGGCGGTCTTCAGCTCCGCATCGGAGGCGCTGCGCGACACGCTCAGGATTTCGTAATAGTCGGTTTTGGCCACGTTGGGAATCTGCTTATGCCTCTGTCTGCTGCGGGTTGGAAGCGATGCGCACAAGAGCCGGCCGCAGCAGCCGCTCCCGGATGCGGTACCCGCGCCGTACTTCTTCAGCTACCTGACCGTCGGGAAGCTCGGCGGTTTCCACATGGCCCAGCGCCTCGTGGAAGCGCGGATCGAACGCACTGCCTACGGTCTCAACCGTTGTTACATTGAGCGAGCGCAGGGCTTCCTCCATCTGCTTCGCGATCAGCTCCACGCCGGCGCGCAGCTGTTCGGCGGTGCCGTTCGACTTGAGCGCAAGCTGAAAGTTGTCGAGCACGGGCAGAAACTGCTCAACGGCAGCCCCGGTCGCGTACTCGCGAAACTCGCCCCTTTCGCGGTCGGCACGGCGGCGGGCATTCTCAAACTCCGCCTGCAGGCGCGCCAGGCGGTCCTGGAGGCCGTCACGCTCCGTGCGCAGCTTTTCCGTTTCTTCGTCCGCCAAGCCCGCGGTGCGCTCCTGGCCTTCAAAGCCGGTTGTGAGATCGTCAGCCGGGTCGCTCGTAGGGTCGGTATTCTGAATCGCTTCCAGCAGCGATTCCGATGTTTCTGGTCGGGTCTGGCTCATTGTTTCGTCCTCAAAAGTTCCCGCGCCGGCGGTTCCGCGCAGCCGGTCGATTCCATCGCGAATGCGGCTGTGCAGGGTGGGGCGCATGGATTCTATTTTCCCATGGATGCCCCTCAGGGCTGGGGAAGCTGCAAGATGCGGTCGGAAAGCTGGGCGACAAAGCCGACCGCGTCGATGGTTTTGCCGTACTCGACCCGCGTGGGCGCGATCACAGCAAGTGCGCCCGAGTGGTTGTGCCCCAGGCGCGTAGGCGCACCGATCAGCACAAAGTTGCTCATCTCCGGCAGCTCCGGCAGGTCGCTCTCGAGGCCCACGACCACCCGCACGGTCTGCTGTCGGGCATCGACATACGCACTCAAAAGCGCGACCAGCCGCTGTTTTTCTTCAAGAGCAGCCAGCATCTGCCGCAGCATGGAGCGGTCGAGCTCGCTTGCCAGCAGGTTGCCTACGCCGCCGATGAACACCGTGGTTTGCGCGCTGCCGTCATGCAGCGCGCCGCCCGAGCACAGCTCTTCCACCGAGCGCAGCAGCCGATCATAGGCGTTTTGCTCTTCCCTCATGCGGCTTTCAAGCTCAGCGCGGATGCGCGGCACAGGCCAGCCGCGGAAGTTCTCATTCAGGTAGCGCGCGCTCGCGTCCAGCTCGCCGGGGGTCAGCTCACGCGCGAGCTGCAGCACCCGGTCCAGCACCACGCCCGCGGTCGTAACGAACACAGCCAGTATCCGCCCGACAGTCAACCGGGTGAAGTGGATGTGCTCAAGCGAGTGCGCCTCACTTGCGGTAAGCAGCGCGATACCCAACCCGCTTGAAACCGAGGCCAGCACCTGCGAGGTACGCTCCAGGAACTGCTGTGCCGAAGACACGCCGCCGAAACAGTCCTCAATTTCAGCGCGCCGCTCGGGCGATAAACCCGGCAGCTCGCGCGCACCCAGCTGCTCCACATAAAACCGGAACGCAAGCGGCGTAGGCACCCGGCCGGCGGAGGAGTGCGCCTGGTCAAGCAGCCCCGCCTCGCCGAGCGATGCCATCACGTTGCGCAGGGTCGCGGCGCTCATGCCGTCTTTATGGGCCCATAAGCGGGCAAGGGCCTGCGAAGCGACCGGTTCGCCGGTCGCGATGTAGGCCTCGATAATGGCCAGGAGCACGAAACGCTCCCTCGGGCTGATGCGCAAGAAAGGATGCATAAAAGGGTTTCAGTGGAGATAGATTCTCTACCGGCGTCCCGGCGGGGTCAAGGAGGGCGCGGAACTTCGACTGTGCGAAAGTAACTTCGGAATAGGCACACCCCATCCCGCGACGAGCACCAGCAGGATGTACCCCGCTTGCATAAGGGTGCGGGCCGGGACCCGGGGCATGGGAATACCCCCGATAGTCCGCCCGGCAATGTAGAGGTTTGCCGGAAAAATCGCGACGAGGTATACCGCGAGACAAACGGCAGCGGTGCGGCGGGTGCGCCCGACAAGCAGCCCGCAGGCTCCCAGAAGCTCCGGCAAGCCGGTCAGCGTGGCGAACCAGCTTTCCGGCGGAAAAGGCGGCGGGATCGCGGGAAGAAAGAACTGCGGCCGCGCCAGATGCAGGCTGCCCGAGACAAACAGCGGCAGCACAGCAAGTAGGCGAACTGCGAGGGCAGCCCAACCCAGCGGATGAAACCGTCGGGCTGTAAGAAACGCCACCGGTATGGCGGATAACACAAGGAGCGGAACCGCGCCGTTGTTCATGGATGCGGCTTGGGCGGCGCCACCGGCGGCAGCACGTACAGTTCGATCGCTCCGTCGCGCAAGATGGCCAAGGTATTTCCATCGGGCGAAAGCGCGAAGTTGCCGCCCGCGGTCAGTATCGGGCTTGCATCGAGCACGGCATCGATTTTCCCGCTCGCGACGGAAAACGCGCCCACGGGCTGCCCCACGATCGAGTCCGCGTCCACCGGATCGAGAGTCGCGAGCTCGTGGTTGACCTCGACCGTCCCATAGACAAAGCGATTCCCTGTGTCGCTGTAGGCAAAGCTGCCCCAGGTAAACCGCGATTGCCACACCTGCTCCCACAACTTCTTGCCCTCGGCGTCAAAGGCCTCCACCAGATGATCCGAGGAGGTTGGGAGGCAGCTCAGGGTGAGAAAAGCATCCCGGCTGATGGATTGCAGTTTGGGCTCGCAAGTGCTGGTGACGGTAACGACCGGGTGGGTTTCGCCTCCGAACGTCGATTGCACCACGCGCCACTGCTTGCCTTTCGCTTGTTGGATGTTTAGATAGCCATCGCCCAGCAGGGGCAGCGCGACAGGGTGCGCAACCCGCCCGGACCGCCGGACTTTGTGGGCTTCCGTGTCCACCACCAGCATGGTGTACTGTTTCGCCTTCTCGGGGAAGCGCGGCGCATCGTCGCCCAGGGTGGGGACGCTGCCGGTACGGTCGCCTTCTTCATTTATCGTTTCGACGGGTTTTGCATATTGCGCGATCAAAGTGCCCGCGTCGGGCGAAAGTGCGACCCCCGCCAGCTGGCCCTCCGCGTGCAGAAACGGCTGAAGCACAAGCCGTTTGTCGCCGAGATAAAGCGTGTCGCGCTGGCGCAAGAGGAAAGTGCCGTTGCGCAGGGGCCAAAGATACTGGCCCCGGTCATGGAGCCGCCAGGTGCCTTCGGACTCGACTTTGCCACCCGGCAAGGAGAGCACCACGGCGCGGATGGTCTGGTCCTGGTCGTCCTTCGGGTCGTCCGGCTCGCGCCGCATCAGTTTGGCGACATGAAAAGTGAACAGGAGGTGGTCGGCATCGAGAAAACCCAGCGTGGCGGAAGGGACGCGGTAGCCGACAAACAGGTGCGGCGGCGGCACATAGCCGAGCGGCTCGACGGGAATGCGGGCCGAGGGTTTGAGCGGGGTTTCCGGCGCGGCGGGCGCGGACGCAAGCAAACAAAGCACCATGCCGCCCAGCCACCAGCGTCGCCGCGTTTGCCGGAGCCCCATACTTGCTATTGTGCAGCAAGAACCGGGGGCATGGGCATGATCGAGGAATCACTTACCCATTCGGCGGCCGGACTGCTTTCGTACAGCGCAAGTGAACCCCGGCCTCTTCTCCCTTACGATAAAACCTGTTTGAGGACGACTTCTACCTCCGTGCGGGCTTTCCAAATACTGTTGTTAGTTCTGCTTGCCTGTGCAGGCGGCACCGCGCAAACACCGGCACCGGGACAACCACCGGCACCGGGCAGCGCCGCGCATGCGTTCGACCCCGCGCTGCGGGACACAACTGCCGACCCATGCACGGACTTTTACCAGTACGCTTGCGGTGGCTGGCTGCATGCCCACCCCGTGCCGCCCGACCACTCCACATACGGCCGCGATACGGAAGCGCAGGATGCCGATGAACAAGTGCTGCGGGCGATCCTGGAACGAGCAGCGGCGGGTGGGCTCGAGCGCACACCCGACCAGCAAAAGATCGGCGACGCTTACGCGGCCTGCATGGATACCCCAGCGATTGAAGCTGAGGGCACCGGGCCGCTAGCCGACCAACTGCGGCCAATTGCCGACCTCAGGGCGAAAAAAGAGCTGCCGGAGCTGCTGGGGACGCTGCACAAGGAAGGCATCGACGTGTTTTTCGGGTTCGGCCCCCAACCCGATGCGCGGGATGCAACGCGGGAGATCGCCGTCGTTACCCAGGGGCGCTTGGGTCTGCCGGAGAAGGGCTACTATGCTCGGCTGGACGGCGCGAGCGCGCAGATCCGCGAAGAATATACGCAGCATATCCGCCGCAGCCTGGCTTTGCTTGGCGAAAGTACGGCGGGTGCGGCCCGGGATGCCGACACCGTTGTACGTGTTGAGGGAAAGCTGGCGGCAGCCTCCTTGTCGCAGGAGGAGATGCGCGACCCCACGGTGCTGTACCACAAAACGCCCCTGGCGCAGTTTGAGGCCAATTCGCCGCAGCTCGACTTTGCCCGCTATCTGAAAACGGCAGGCGCGCCCGCAATCGGCTCGCTGAATGTGGCGGAGCCGTTGTATTTCCTGTCGCTTGAGGAAACGCTCAAGAACACCAGCCTCCCCGACCTGCGCGCTTTTATGCGCTGGACCGTGATCCGCACCGACAACCCAACCACCCTGCCCCGCGCGCTGGACGATGAGAACTTCTTATTCTACGAACAGCAGTTGGCCGGCACCCGGCAGCAGCCGCCGCGCTGGAAGCGCTGTGCTGAAACAGTGGACAGTGAGCTGGGCGAGGCGCTGGGTGCCCTGTACGTCGCCGAGCGCTTTCCGCCCGAAAACAAGCAGCGCACGGAAGAGTTGACGGGTGCCGTGGAAGCCGCCGCGGCCCGCGACCTCCTCCGCCTACCCTGGATGAGCGAGGAAACCCGCGCGGAAGCAACCCGCAAACTGCGCCTGGTCGCGAACAAGATCGGCTACCCCAACCATTGGCGCGACTACGCGGGCCTGCGTGTAGCCCGCGGCGATGCCTGGGGCAATGCGCAGCGCGCCGCTGCCTGGAACACAGCGCGCGAAACCCGCAAGATCGGCGGCCTCGTGGACCGGGGCGAGTGGACGATGACCCCACCCACTGTGAACGCCTATTACGATCCGCAAACGAACAGCATCAACTTTCCCGCGGGCATGCTCCAGCCGCCGTACTTCGACCCTTCGCAGGATGATGCGGCGAACTTCGGCTCAATCGGCGCGGTGATCGGCCATGAACTGACACACGGCTTCGACGATGAAGGGCGGCGCTTCGACGGGCAGGGTAATCTGCGCGACTGGTGGCGCAAGGACGATGCCCAACGGTTCAACGAGCGTGCGGCCTGCTTGGAAAAAGAATATGACGGCTTTACGGCAGTCGATGACCTCCATGTGAACGGAAAATTGACTCTGGGGGAAAACCTGGCCGACCTCGCGGGCTTGGAACTAGCGTGGCAGGCGTATCAGGCTCAACCTGTAAAAGACTGGCAAGAGGCCGGCCTGACCCCGGCACAGCGGTTTTTTACAGCCTACGGGCAAAGCTGGTGCGCGAACACGCGGCCCGCGTACATGCGCGAGCGCGTCCGGGTGGACCCACACGCCCCGGAAAAATATCGCGTCAACGGGGCGGTCCGGAACATGCCCGCTTTCGCCGACGCCTGGCAGTGCAAGCCCTCGTCGGCGATGGTTGCAACCAAGCGCTGCGGCCTGTGGTGAGTTCGCGCACACGAACACTGGGGTATGCTGCTTGCGCACTGGCAGGCAGCTTGTGGAGCACGGGCTTCGTGTTCGGCAAACTCGCGCTCCGGTCCATGGGACCGGAGCATATGGTGCTGTACCGGTTTTTGTTTGCGTGCCTCGCGCTCGCGCCCGTGCTGCGCGTCCCTCGCTTTTCGCGGCGGGAGTGGAGTCATTTGCTGCTGGCTTCATTTCTGGGAGTACCCGTGCAGTTCCTTACGCAGTTTTACGGGCTGTCGCTCACCACCGTGTCGCACGCGGCGTTGATGGTCGGCATCATGCCCGGCGTGCTTGCGCTGGGTGCTACCGTGTTTGCCGGGGAGCGCCTGCCGCTGATCGGTTGGCTGGCGCTTGCGGGCTCAAGCACGGGCGTGGCGCTGATCGTGCTGAGCGGCGGTCGGGATCGCGGCGGATCCTCGTTAACCGGCGATTTACTGATCGTGCTTTCGCTTGCCATTTCGCTCGGCTGGGTTCTTTTGAATCAATCGCTGGTGCGCCGGCACTCCGCGCTGCAGGTTACGGCATGGGGTCTACTCCTGGGCACGGCCATGCTTGCCGTTTGGGTGCTGCTCAAGGACGGGGCTCCGCCCGTGCGGGGCATTCCCGTGGTTGCCTGGGGCTCGCTCGCGGCCAGCGGCCTGTTGTGTACCGCGGCTACCAGCGTGCTGTGGAACTGGGGCATGCGGCATGTGCCTGCCTCGCGCGCCGGGGTGTTTCTCAATATTGAGCCTGCGCTGGGCTCGGCCTTGGGTGTGTGGCTGCTGGGCGATCGTTTGGGCGCGGGTGCCTGGGTTGGGGGCGGGCTGATTGTGATTGCCGCGTTTGTGCTGACGAGAACGGGGCAGGGCGAGGTGGCATTGGTGCTTGA
>CAXTKZ010000011.1:8396-28153 GCA_964244985.1 uncultured Acidobacteriaceae bacterium | reverse complement strand
CAGCATCTACGACGCCAACATCCTCGCCTCTGCCCTGCTCGCCGGCTGCACTACGCTCTACTCCGAAGACATGCAGGACGGCCAGCACATCGAAGGCCTAACCATCCGCAACCCATTCACCGCGGAACTTCCGTAGTCAGTTCCAACACCAACTGCTCCAGCACCAGCTTTTTATCGACTGGGTTCGACCGCACCGCGGCATCGGCCCGGGCCACGGCTTTCAGGGCAGCAAGCAGGTCTTCCGGGCGCTTATACCGCCGCGCCTGCCGGATCACATCTTCCGCCGCGAACGGCGGCAAGCGGAACCCCTGCCACAGCGCCCCCCAAATCGCCCGGCTGTCCCGCACGTTCTTTTCAAGAATTACCAGCATCTGCCGAAACGTCCGCGCTAGCATGTACAAGTGTCCGATCGCGGCATCCTCACCGGCTTCGCTCGCGTTGAGCAGCCCGTCGAGCAGCAGCAGAGCGCGCGCTTTGTCCCTGCGCGAGATCGCATCCGTCAGCTCGTACAAGGATCGCTGTTTCGCCCCGGAAACCATCATCTCCACGTCCGCGTGGGTGATCGCGGCGCGGCCGGTGGTGTACAGCAGCAGCTTTTCCCATTCGCTTGCGATCAGCAGCATGTCGGCCCCGAGCGCGTCGGCCAGCTCGCGCGCCGCATCGGGCTCCAGCTGTTTTCCGGCGGCTGCCGCTTGCGCCCCAAGCCAGCGCACGGCATCCTCTTCATCGGCCCGCGCCAACTCGACGATGCCGCACCACTCGCCCAGCGTGTCCCGAATACGCTCATAGCGGGTTTTGTCGTCCATATCCATGCGGCGCACGTCCGCCGTGATGCGCAGATGGTCGGCGACGAAAACAACCAGTGCCTGGGGATTCGGCGTGCGGAAGTATGCGTCGATCGCTCCGAACTCCTCCTTCTTTGCGCCGCGCCCATACAGCGCTTTCAACCCGCGCACGAAAAATAGCTGGAACGGCGCCATCAACGAGGGCGTCCGCGCCCCATCGAGCAGCTCAAAGAGGGATGTATCGGCCAAGTCGAGATCGTGCAGGCAAAAATCGCGCACGTCGTCCGGCACCAGCTGCCGCAGGAGCGCTTCCCTCACCCGCCGGTAGTGGAACATTTCATCGCCGACCAGCACGTACCCCGGCCGCAGCTTGCCGGAAGCAATCTCAGCGAGAAAACGGTCGACCGACGCAAAGCCCGCGCCCATTCCCTACCAGCTTTCCATGATGTCCGCGACAAGGTTGCGGGCGAAGTCGCGCGACAAACGCTGGAGGGCCGCGGGGTCTTCCTGGATAAAACTCACCAGGTCCTGCGTCGACTCATACTGCTGGCGAAACACATAGCTTTTGTTCTCATACAACAGCCGGCCGTCCCGGTCGTCGAGCCGCACCCGCGCCGTCACTGTCACGACATAGCTCGACGATTGATTGGTCGTTGAATCGTAGGTTAGGGGATATACGGTGAAGCTGGTGATATCGCCGTGGAGCACCGCGTCAGCCGCGCCGGGCTCGTCCGTGGTCACCGTCTTGAACGATGTACGGCCTTCCATCTCCTTCAGCACCGCCTCCGTCATCGTGAGCTCGACATGGTAGGCCTGGGTGTGGTTCTTGAACATTGGGATATCGAGCACCCGCGTCGAAGGGGGCAGGTGCACGGCATTGCCGGCAGCATGGTAGCCGCACCCGGTGAGCAGGAGCACCGCAAGGAAAAGGAAGCGCACCCGGTTATTTTCGCAGAACGGGCGCTGATAAACTGAGGGCACCATGATTCCTTATCCCGTCGAGCTCCTGCCGTCCATCCTTTCTTCCGATTTCGCGCGGCTTGCCGACGAGGTCGCGGCGGCGGAGCGAGGCGGCGGAACCGCGATCCATGTCGATGTGATGGACGGCCATTTCGTCCCGAACATTACCCTCGGGCCGCCGGTCGTGCAGTCCCTGCGCAAGCACACGAAGCTGCCGCTGGACTGCCACCTGATGATCGAGAACCCCGACAACTTCATCCCCGCCTTTGCCGACGCGGGCGCGGACTGGATCGGCGTCCATTACGAAGCCTGCCGCCATCTCCACCGCACGGTCGAGCTGATCCGGGAGCACGGCATGGAGCCGGGCGTGGTCCTAAACCCCGCAACGCCCATCCACCTGCTCATTCCCGTGCTGCCCATGCTGCACCATGTGCTCATCATGAGCGTGAACCCGGGCTTCGGCGGTCAAAAGTTTATTCCCTACTCCCTGACGAAGCTGCGGGACCTGCGCCGTTTACGCGACGAAATGCGGCTCACCTTCCGCATCGAGGTGGATGGCGGCGTGGCTCAGGACACGGTTGCCGAAGTCGTCGAAGCGGGAGCGGAGCTGCTGGTCGCCGGGTCGGCTGTGTTCAGCGGCGGCCAAGCCGAGCCGAACGGTCGCAAACTGCTCGAGGCGGCTATGGCCGCAAGCAGGCAGGCGCGCGAGATCCTGACGTAAGCAGGACAGGACCGCCCCCAGCGCAGTAGCATAGTTCCAACCGAATACGAACCGATTCGGGCCGCACGGATAGACTGGCCCAACCCCGAGGTTTCTTTTTTATGCGGTATTTCAAGCGAAGTGCGCCTCTTCTGCTGGCCCTTGGGCTTTCCCTGACCCTCCTGCCTGCAAGCCATGCGGCCAAACCAAAGAAGAACAAGCAAAACGTGGACCTGAGCGCCAATCCGCTCGGCAACGTCGACTCAAAACAGCCCGACAAGGAGCTGTTCGACAAAGCCTCGCTCGCCATGAAAAAGGGCAAGTACGATGTCGCCCGTTTGGACTTGCAGACGCTTCTGAATACCTATCCCGACTCCGAGTACCAGATGCGCGCCAAGCTCGCAGTAGGCGATACCTGGTTCAAGGAAGGCGGCACCGCGGCTACCGCGCAGGCTGAGCAGGAGTACAAGGACTTCATCACCTTTTTCCCGAACACGCCCGAAGCGGCTGAAGCGCAGATGAAGGTCGGCGACATTTACTTCTCCGAGATGGATAAGTCCGACCGCGACCCGCAGAACGCCGAGCACGCGGAGCAGGAATACCGGCAGATGATTCAGCAGTTTCCGGACTCGACGCTGGTGCCGCGCGCGAAGCAGCGCCTGCGCGAGGTGCAGGAAGTGCTCGCGCAGCGGCAGTTTGAGATCGGCGAGTTTTACAGCCTCCATGAGAACTGGGCCGCGTCCATCGCCCGCCTACAAACCGTCAATGACAACTACCCGCTTTTTTCGCACTCCGACCAAGCCCTGATTTCCATCGGTGACGCGTATGCGCAGCAGGCTGCCATCGTGAACACCATGAACATCCCTCCGAAGGCAAAGCAGGAGCTGCAAAAGGCATACAACGACCGAGCGGCCCAGGCTTGGGAGCGCGTTGTGACCCGCTACCCCATGGCCGCGCACGTGGAGGATGCCAAAGACCGTCTTATCGCGGCAGGCCGCCCCGTGCCCGAGCCGAACGGGGCGCAAATGGCAGAGAGCGAAGCCGAAGAAGGCAGTCGCGCCCAGCTGACCCTCCGCGATCGCGCTCGCGGCTTCGTCGCACACGGCCCTTCGACTGCCAACAGTGTGCGCGTGGGTGAGCCCACCATGGCCGACGCGCCCGCGACGCTGGCACCGGCAATCGCCGATAAAACGGCAAAGGATTTTGAGCTCGCGATGAAAGGCGAGCCGATTCCGGCCGCGGCTCCCTACGGTTCTGCAACCCCGGCTGTGGCGGCAAACACGGGCGGGGCACCAACGGACGCGGGCAGGGTTTCCGACGCGGTGACCATGCAGGACATCCCGGACAATGGCGGCGGTACCGGAGTAAGCGCAGAAGTCGTCAATGCGCCCGCAAGTGCTCCCGCACCCGGCCCGAGCGATGCCGCGCCGTCGAGCACCGACCAGCCGCCCGTAACCGGCACTGCCGACCCCGGCACAAGCGGCACGCCGGAAAGCAACACGAATGCCATCCCCACGCCCCCGAGCGGAACCACCACAGGCTCGACTGCCACGGGCAGCAGCGACACCGCACCCGCGGCCAACAACAACCCTGAGCGTATTTATGGGCTGGCAGCGCCCGTGGGCGGCTCATCCGCGCCCGCGCCCCTGCCGCCGGTCGACAAACCGGCGGTTGCGACCGACCAGATCAACGATGTCAAGAGCGGAGGGCAGCCGCAGGTTTCCACGGGTACGACGAGCGGCAAGCCGGGCAAGAAGAATCCGAAGCCCGCGTTCAACAGCGGTGATGAAAGCTCGAGCAAGCACCACAAGAAGAAGGGTGTGGACAAGCTGAACCCGTTCTAGCCACTTGGCAGCTTGTAAATGGGCCGCGCTTCTACCCTGAACGCGGCCCATTCTGCGTTTTCCGGGCAAGCTGCGCCGCTTGGAGAACCCGTAAGTTGCAGCGGCTTCCCATGCTATGGTGAGGTGTTCACCACCTATAAAACCATGCCCCACGACCTACCGAAAACTTACGACCCCGCCGCCATTGAAGAGCGCTGGGCCGCGCGCTGGGCCGAGGAAAACCTCGGTCAGCCCACCCAGGACGGCACCCCATTCACCATGCTGCTGCCGCCGCCCAATGTGACGGGCCGGCTCCATATGGGCCACATGCTCAACCAGACCGAGATGGATATCCTGGCACGCTGGCACAGGATGCGTGGGGACCGGACGCTTTGGGTTCCGGGCACGGACCATGCGGGCATTGCAACGCAGATGATGGTCGAGCGTCAGCTCGCAAGTGAAGGCACAACGCGCGAGCAATTGGGGCGGGAGCGCTTTGAGGAGCGCGTGTGGGCGTGGCGCGAGGAGTACGGCGGCGCGATCCTGGACCAGATGCGGCGCTTGGGCGCGAGCGTGGACTGGTCGCGCGAGTACTTCACCATGGACGAAGATTTGTCGCGCGCGGTGCGCGAAGCTTTTGTGCGCCTGCACGAGCAGGGCCTGATCTACCGGGGCAAATACATTGTGAACTGGGATCCCATGCAGGGCACCGCTGTTTCGGACCTGGAAGTGACGCACGAGGACCGGGTAGGCAAGCTCTACCATGTGCGCTATCCACTCGCCGACGGCTCCGGTTCGATCACAATCGCGACAACGCGGCCTGAAACGATGCTGGGCGACGTGGCGGTCGCGGTCAATCCTTCGGACGCGCGCTACACGGAGCTCATCGGCAAGTCTCTGACCCTGCCGCTGGTCGGACGGGAAATCCCCGTCATCGCGGACGATTGGGCGAACCCGGAGTTCGGCACCGGCGCTGTGAAGGTGACGCCCGCGCACGACCCGAACGACTTTGCCATCGGCGAGCGGCACGGGCTACCGCAGCTGACGATCATGGACGCGCAGGCGCGCATCGACCTCCCCGGCTCGCCCTACCACGGCCTGGATCGGTATGTTGCACGCGAGCGGATTGTTGCCGATTTGGAGGAAGCAGGGCTGTTGGTTGAGGTGAAAGACCACCCCATGTCCATCGGGCTTTCGCAGCGCACGGGTGCGGTGATTGAGCCGAGGCTGTCCACGCAGTGGTTTTTGCGGATGACGGACTTCCGCGACGAACAGGGCGAGCTGCGGCAAGGACTTGCTGGGAAAGCACGAGAGGCCGTGGCTCCGGCCACGGGCAAACCGGCAATCGTGATTGTTCCCGACCAGCACCGCAAAGTGTACCTGGAGTGGATGGACAATATTCATGACTGGTGTATCTCGCGGCAACTGTGGTGGGGGCACCGCATCCCTGCTTGGCACTGCGACGCATGCGGTGAAATCACGGTCGCGCGCGAAACACCGTCAGCTTGTCGAGCGTGTGGTGGAGCAGGGCTCGCGCAGGAGACCGACGTCCTCGATACTTGGTTCTCCTCCGGATTGCTACCGTTCACTGTCTTCGGCTGGCCCGAGCAAACTCCAGATTTGGAGACTTTTTATCCCACGACCCTCCTCGTGACCGGCTTCGACATCCTGTTTTTCTGGGTGGCGCGCATGGTCATGTTCGGCTGCTACTTCATGGGAACGGACCCGAAAGGGCCGAAGCTGCCGCTTGAAAAATCCGTACCTTTCGAGCAGGTGTACATTCACGCGCTCGTCCGCGATGCCGACCGGCAGAAAATGTCGAAGACCAAGGGCAACGTCATCGACCCAATTGCAATTGTGAAGCAGTACGGGACGGATGCGGTGCGGTTCACGCTGGCAACGATGGCCTCCCCTGGCACGGATATCGCGTTCAATGAGCAGCGCACGGAGGGCTACCGCGCGTTCGCGAACAAAATCTGGAACGCGGCGCGGTTTATTTTCATGAACGTCGACCGCGCGGCGGAGGCGGGCATCGTTGTGGACCCGCACACGCTGGCAAGCGGCCCGCAATCAGAGGAACTGGAAGCGCGCTTTATACGTTCGCAACTGGCTGCCACAGCAAGAAACCCTGAAGCGAACAGCGGCGTGCCGATCAAAGGCACGGACCTGTACGCGGGCGTCGACGCCGCGCTGAAAGCGTACCGCTTCGATCAGGCCTCCGCTCTCATCTACCAGTTCTTCTGGGGCGATTTTTGCGACTGGTACCTGGAGATTGTTAAGCTGCGGCTGCAGTTCGGGCCGGATGCGGACCGTGACGGCGCGGAAAAAGCATTGCGCACCCTGCTTGCGGTGTTCGAAGGGTCCCTGCGTCTGCTCTCGCCCTTTATGCCGTTTCTGACGGAAGAACTATGGCAGGCGCTGTACGACGGCACGCTACCCAAGCGCTCGATTGCGCTCACCAGCTATCCCACCGATCAGGAGCCGTTTGCATGGAAGGGGGACGTGCTGAGCGAAATGACCGCTGTACAGAACCTGATCACGGACGTGCGGGCATTGCGGAAGGAGCTGGGTGTCGAGGAAAAAGCCTCGGTGCCGATCCTTGTACGGGCGGCGGCAGCCACGGGGCAGACCTTGAATGAAGCGCTGCCTATCGTCCAACGACTGGCACGTGTCTCTGCAATTGAGTTCACCCCGGACCCTCTCGAAGGCACGGCCATCCGTTCTTCCTCCAGCTTTGACGTGCAGGTCGTCTACGAGAAGCAGATCGCCGCGGCAGCGGAGCGGGTTCGGCTGGAGAAAGACCACGCGCAATTTGAGAAAGAACAGGCTAACGCGCAGCGCCAGCTCGGCAATGAGAGTTTTCTCGCAAAAGCCCCGGCAAAGGTCATTGAGGGTATTCGCAAGCGGGAGGGAGAACTTGAGCAACTGATCGCGAAAACCCGCTCCGGCCTCGCCCGGCTGAGTAAAGAGGGGAGCTAAACTAGGAGTATGCGGAAGCTTCGGCAGCAACTCAGCATGTTCCAGAACTGACGCCCATGGACTGGAAATCAAAGCGCATTGACAGCATCGTCGAGCAGGCCCTCCTCGAAGACAAAGCCACCGACGACCAAACGACACTCATCACCATCGACCCCGCCCTGCGCGGCACGGGCACCGTCCACGCCAAGCAGGACTGCGTGATCGCGGGTCTCGGCGCGATTCCTCGTGTGCTGAGTGCCTTTGCGCGGCTGGAAGGGCGCGACCAGAAAAGCTTCGAAGTTGTGAGCCACCCGGAAATCTTCGATGGCGTGCGCGTCAAGAAAGGCCAGCCGCTCGCGGTTCTTCGCACCACGGCGCGCACCCTGCTGTCGACCGAGCGCGTCATCCTCAATCTTCTGCAGCGCATGAGCGGCATCGCCACCCTCACCCGCCGCTACGCCGATGCAGTTGCGGGCACGGGCGCGACGGTGATTGATACCCGGAAAACCGTGCCGGGTTTGCGTGTGCTCGACAAATATGCCGTGACTTGCGGCGGCGGCGAAAATCACAGGCTCGACCTGTCCGACGGCATCCTGATCAAGAACAACCACATCGCGCTCGGCGGCGGCATCGCGGCAGTGCTGCGCAGCGCGCACGAGCGGCGGCGCCCGGGCCAGATTATCGACATCGAGGTCCGCAGTTTTGCCGAGCTCGACGAAGCCCTCAACCATGGTGCGGAGTCGCTGCTTGTCGACAACATGACGCCCGCCGAGGTGAAGCGAGCGGTCACCGTTGTCCGCGAGCGTGGGTCGAAAATCCCCATCGAGGCTTCCGGCGGCATCGACCTTGCAACCATCCGCGAGTACGCGCTCGCCGGGCCCGACTACATCTCCGTGGGCGCGCTGACGCACTCCGCCGTGGCGGTCGACCTGAGCATGCGCATCGGAGCGGAAACCGCGTGAGCACGGCAACCGCATTCGATGTGGAAGCAGTGAGTGCCGCGCTCAGTGGGACGCCGTTCCGCATTCACCACTTCGAGGAAATCGGCTCCACCAACACCCATGCCATGCAGGCCGGCGCAGGGGACGCACCGCATGGCAGCGTGTATGTCGCCGATGCTCAAACCGCCGGGCGCGGGCGCGGGGCGCACACGTGGGTCTCGCCCCCCGGCAGCGGCCTGTATGTCAGCGTCCTGCTGCGGCCTGCGATTGCGCCGAGCGATGCCTTATTTTTCTCGCTCGCGGCGGGTTTGGCGGCGCGGGCGGCTGTCGGCGAAATCGCGGGCGTTACGGCCGACATCCGCTGGCCCAACGATCTGCTTGTCGGCAGGCGCAAGCTGGGCGGCATCCTGAGCGAGATGCATGCTGAAGTGACGCGCGTGCGTTTTCTGGTCATCGGCATCGGCATCAACATGCATCAGCAGAGCTTCCCGCCGGGGCTCAACGCTACCTCGCTCACCCTCGAAAACCCGTATGGCGACTTCACCCGCGAACAGCTGCTCGCAAGCCTTTTGTCCCATCTCGAACAAGAGACTGCCGCTTTGCACGAGCTGCCGAGACGTCTCCAAGCAGCCTCCACCTGGGTGCGCGGCAAGCGCGTGACGGTCGGTGAGGAAGTGCCTTTCAGCGGCATCACCGAAGGGCTGGACGCACGCGGCTTTCTCCTCGTCCGCACCGATACGGGCGAGCTGCGTACGGTGCTGTCCGGTGCTGTCCGCGAGCGGGAATAGCCCATGCTGCTGACGCTCGATGTAGGCAACACCAATACGGTTCTGGGCGTGTTTGCCGAGGATGGCACACTCGCCGCGCACTGGCGCGTGACCACGCATAAAACACAAACCGTCGATGAATACGGGGTGTTGTTCCTCAACCTGTTCACCATGCGCGGGCTGGCGGCTGCCGACGTCAGGCACATCGTGATTTCATCGGTTGTTCCGCCTATCAACTCGACCTTGCGCGAAGTGGCGGAGCAGTATTTCCATTGCAAACCCCTGCTGGTCGAGCCCGGCGTGCGCACAGGCATGCCGCTTCTGGTCGACAACCCGAGCGAGGTTGGGGCAGACCGCGTCGTCAACTGCGTGGCTGCGTATGCCCGCTTCCAACGCGCGTGCATCGTCGTCGACTTCGGCACGGCGACGACCTTCGACGTGGTCTCGGAACGCGGCGAGTTTGTGGGCGGCGCGATCGCTCCGGGGCTGGGCATCTCCGCCGATGCCCTGTTCGCGCGCGCCGCGCGGCTGGGCCGGGTCGACCTGAAGCGCCCGGCAAAAGCCATCGGCACCAACACCGTCACCAACCTCCAAAGCGGGATGTTTTTCGGCTACCTGGGCTTGGTCGACGGGCTGCTGGAGCGTATGTTAGCCGAGCTGGGCAACGAGCCCGTGATTCTTGCAACAGGCGGCCTCGCGCGGCTGATCGCGCCCGAGTCGCGCTTCATCAGGGAAGTGGATGACATGCTCACGCTTGAGGGACTGCGCCTGATCCATGAACGCAACCGCGAGCGCGGCCAGAGCTGAACCGCGTTGCGCAATTACTTCAATTACTTCACGGAGATCGAGGAGCGCTTTGGGCAGCGGCGCGGCTCGCTGTTGATGTTGTCCACGCTTGATTGGGCGTTGATTGAGACCTGGCAGCAGGCCGGGATTCCGCTTGAAGCCGTGCTGCGCGGTATCGACGATGCGTTCGAGAAACATGAAGCGAAAAAAACAAAAAGCCGCGCCCGGCGCATCAACGGCCTGGCCTGGTGCGCGCAGGCCGTGATGGAAGCAACCCAGCAGCTGCGTGAAGCGTCCGTGGGCACGGAAAGCACGAAACCCGGCGATGCCGGCCTGGAGAGTGTGCGGATTGCCGCGCACCTCGATGAGTGTGCCCAGGAGCTGGAGCGCGCCGTCGCGCTGCCCGCTGAGGCCGTGAATCTGGTGCATGCCACAGCTGCCCGCATGCGGTCGCTGGCCGCGGACACGCGCACCGCCCAGCCCGATTCGGAAGCGCTCGAAAACACCCTGCGCGCGCTGGAGGAGAAGTTGCTCGCCATGCTTACAGCAACGCTGCCCGAGGACGAACTGGCAGCCCTTCGCGCACAGGCCGCGCGTGAGATCGCGCCCTATCGCAGCCGCATGCAGGCCTTGCAGATTCGGCAGATCGAGCAGCAATTTCTTGAAAAGCGACTGCTGGAGCGGTATGCCCTGCCCCGGTTGAGCCTGTTTTACATGCGGAGCGGCGAGTGAAGCTGCACATCGAAAAAGCCGTTTACGGCGGCGCGGGCTTGGCGCGGCACGAAGGCAAAACCATCTTCGTCCCGCTGACACTGCCCGGCGAGCAGGTCGAAGCTTCCATCCGCCGCGACAAAGGATCGTTTTCCGAGGGGGAGTTGGTGGAGGTCGTCGCGCCCGCGCCGGAACGTGTGCAGGCACCATGCCCGTACTACGGAGCATGCGGCGGCTGCCAGTACCAGCATGCCGACTACCCCGCGCAGCTTGCTCTCAAACGCGGCATCCTTGAGGAAACGCTCGGGCGCGCAGGCTTGCGGGACCTACCTTCTATTGGTGTTCACGCGGGCGAACCGTGGGGCTACCGCAACCGCATTCGTTTACATATAGACCGGGCAACGCACGCGCTCGGGTACAAGCGCCGCGGCTCCCATGGGATTCTGCCCGTCGAGCAATGCCCCATCGCGGCCTCCTTATTGCAGTCAACGCTGCGTCCGCTTGAAGACTTGCTCCGTGCGCAGGGAGCCGGAAACTGGTGCACGGGGGTTGAGCTGTTTATAAACCACGACAGTTCTGAGCTGCTTGCTTCCTTTGCTGCCCGAAGCAACGGGCCGGTCGCCTTCGATGCCCTGTGCGCGGCGCTGAGGGAGCGCATACCCCAGCTGCACGGGGCTGGTCTATTTGCACCTGCACCACCGCGTCAGGGTCGGCGCACACTGCCCGACGACTCGGAAGGAGAAGGCGCGGACGGGCGCGTCCTCGCGCGCTGGGGTGAGGGTGAGCTCCATTACCGAGCGGGCGCGGAAAGCTATGCCGTCCCGCTCGGTGCGTTTTTTCAGGGCAACCGCTTTCTCATCGACACACTGCTGAGGCTGGTCGTTTCCGGCGCGCATGGCCACCTTGCATGGGATTTGTACGCCGGCGTGGGTTTGTTTGCGCGTGCGCTCGGGCACTCTTGCGAGCGGGTCGTCGCGGTCGAGGGTGCGCCCGCATCGAGCGCCGGTTTGCGCCGCAACCTCACCGAACGCCGCCATCGGTTGATTGAAGGCAGCACCCTTGCCTTTCTCCAGAATGCCGGGCGCGCAAAGCCCGACCTTGTCGTGCTCGACCCGCCCCGTGCCGGCCTGGGACAGGAAAGCAGTCGATTGCTTTCCCAAATTGGGCCGGAGCACGTTACTTACGTGTCCTGCGATCCGGCAACTTTGTCGCGCGATTTGCGGGTTTTCGCTGATAGTGGCTACACGATCACCGGGCTCGACCTCGTCGATATGTTTCCGCAAACCTTTCATCTTGAAACGGTGGCGAAGCTGCGGCGCGGTTAGCTCCCGGCGCTCGTCCATGAGCGCCCATGGCCGCCACAGCCACCATCCCGTACACGGCATCTGCTGCTCCATTCGCCGTGAAAACCTCGGCTGGCGGGCTCGCGTTTACGGCTGCCCCGGCGCTTCTGCCTGCCTGCGCGTTTGCGCTTGGGATAGCCGCTTCGCGAGCTGCGTGGTTCAGCCCGTCGTTTCTGCTGCTCAGCATGGTTTTGCTTGGAGTGGTGGCCTTGGCCGCAGCTTGGTTTGCAGATCGATGGCTGCTGCCCGCGCTCGGGGCTTTGTTCCTCGTGCTCGGCTGTTTTGCAGGCGAGATGCAGCCCCCCGTCGACCCGCAGCACACGCTTGCAGTGCTTGCGGCGGACGGTCGGCCCCGGACGTTTATCGGCGAAGTCGTTCGTTTGGAGCCGGTACACAGCTCCAGCTACACGGCATTTTTTCAGCACACCACGCGCAATGAGATTGGGCAGCGGTTGGACCTGCGCTTGACCGGCTACCAGGGACCGGACGGCCGCGAGATACCCCTTTCCGGCGGCATCCGCATGACTGTCCACACGGACGCGAACGCGGTTTTACCGGCATTTCAATGCGGCACACGCATGGAGGCCGCGCTCGCCCTCCGCGCGGAAAGCCGCTACAACGATCCGGGCGTGTGGGACGCTTCGGAATACCTGCGCGGGCAGGGGGTGGGCGCCATGGGCTCGACGGACGCCAAACAGGTCCGGCTTCTCGGCGCGGGGCCGCCCAGCTTAGGCTGCCGGCTTCACCGCTGGCAAAGCACGGCCAGCACCCGTGTCATGACGCTCGCGCAAATGCCTTCCGCTAGGCATCTGCCCCAGTTTTTTCGGCTCACCCCGGATGACGCCAGCATGCTGACCGCCATGCTGACCGGTGACCGCTCCTACCTGCAGCGGCACACGCGTGTGGGTTTCGAGCGGACCGGCTCGTTTCACCTGTTGGTTGTGTCCGGCATGCACCTGGCTATCTTTTCCGGGGTTATCCTGCTGTTGGCGGAACGGCTCCGCTGCCCGCGCCTGCCGGCAACCCTGCTCACCCTTGCACTTTCGTTCGCCTACGCCGTCCTCACTGGGTACGGCGAGCCGGTGCAGCGTTCCCTGGCAATGGTGACGTTGTTTTTGATCGGGCGGTTGATCTTTCGCGAACGCCACGCTTTGCAGGCTTTGGGGCTGGCCGCTCTCCTGCTGATGGCTGCGAACCCCCGCGCGCTCGGCGGCTCCAGCCTGCAAATGACCCTGCTTACGGTGGTGGCCATCGGCGGCTTGGCCGCGCCCTTCGCCGAGCACACGTTCGGGCCGTACCTCCACGGGGCGCGCGATCTGTGGCTCACTGCGATCGACCCTGCCATCCCGCCGCGCGTGGCGCAATGGCGTGTCAACCTGCGTTTGCTCGCACGACACCTCGAGCCTGTATTCGGGCAGTTTTTTACTAGAAAATTCCTGCCCGTTGTTCTTGTCTTTGCGCTGCGCGCCCTGGAGCTGCTGCTGATTTCCGTTACGGTCGAGCTGGTCATGGCCCTGCCGATGGCTATGTATTTCCATCGCGTCACGGTGCTGGGGCTGCCGGTCAATTTCCTGATTGTGCCGTTTCTCAGCTTTCTTCTGCCCGCGGCCATGCTGTGCTTCGCCGTCCTTCTTATCGCGCCTGCGTTGGCTGTGGTACCCGCCGCAGGCACAGCGGCGCTGCTCCACATCGTTTCGGCGATCGTGGACGGTTTTGCCGGCCTTCCGCTCGGCGATTACCGCCTTCCCGCCCCGCCGGAACCGCGCATCGTCGTCTGGGTTTTCTTTCTTGCATTCGCCGTCTTCCTCCTGCGGCAAACAAATCGCTGGGCCGCTCCCGCCGCGTTTGCACTGCTGCTCGGTGCGTCCGTGCTGGCGGTGGCACCGCAGCCGGTACGGCATACCCCCGGCGTACTGCAGGTTTCCACCATCGATGTCGGCCAGGGCGATGCCATCCTTGTTATCGCGCCTGACGGCAAAACCATGCTGATCGATGCGGGCGGCATCGTTGGGGCGGCTCCCGACAGCCATTTCGATATCGGCGAGGAGGTCGTTTCCCCCGCACTGTGGGCGCGCGGCATCCAGCGGCTCGACGCCGTCGCGATCAGCCACGCACACCTGGACCACATCGGCGGCATGCCGGCCGTGCTCGCCAATTTCCGTCCCAGGGTCCTGCTGGTCGGCAACAATCCGCACTCGCGCACCTATAGAGACCTGCTCGCCCAGGCGCAACAGGTCGGCATTCCAGTGGAGGAGCACCGGGCCGGCGATCGCTGGCGCTTCGGCAGCGCGACGGAGGTCCAGACCCTTTGGCCCGCGCGCGACTACGTGCCGAAAGCCGAACCGGGCAACAACGATTCGCTTGTTTTACTGCTGGCATACGGGCAAACCTCGGCGCTGCTTGAAGGCGATGCGCAAGCACAAGCCGAGGCAGGCATGCTTGCCGCCGGCCTACCCCGTACAACTCTGCTCAAGGTAGGCCACCATGGCAGCTTGTCGTCCAGCACTCCAGCCTTTCTTGCGGCTCTTTCCCCCGAGTGGGGAGCCATCTCCTGCGGCCGCCGCAACTTTTACGGCCATCCCAAGGAGGCGACCCTCGCCCATCTCGGGGAGGCGCACATACGCACGTTCCGCACAGACACGTTGGGTGAGGCTGATTTTTTGCTCGATGGAGCGCATGTTGTTGCATCGCCCTGGGCCGCGGCTCCGCATTGAGTTCCATAGACTCACAACTGAAAGCGCAAAGGAAGCTGGGCATGGAAACCGGGCGGGCGTAATATCCACCTCAGTTGAGGTGTGAACCATGGCCGCTGGAATGAGAAAAACGGACACCGAAACCGAACAGGAGCGTCGCAATCTCCAGCGCCTCCAGGTCATGATGCAGTATTTGCTGGCTTGCATTGCCCAGGACCGCTTCATGACGGTGGATGAAGCTGCCCAACTGGCGGCGAACACGCGCAATGCCGCGCTGCGGATGTTTCCCGGCAGGGAAAGCGCCTTCAATCTCCTGTGCCGGCCGCGCATCCAGCGAGCCATGCGCGAGCGCTTCCGCGTCCAGTAAAAAAGCTATTTATTGTCGATCCCGGTCAGTCGGAAGGTCAGCGTCCCCCAGAACAAGCGCGCGCGCATCTGCACGGGAATGTGGCGGCCGTCATCGGAGTACCAGATCCACAGCTTGCCGCGGCTGGTGCCCGCGTCCGCGGTGGGCTGTACGCGGATGGTTCGGTAGGTCGCGGTCGGCGTCCGCACTGTTTCGCGCGCTTCCACCCGCAAGGTCACGCCCGTAACATGATTGCCGCTTACCACGGGCAGGTGAAACACGCTTCCCGGCTCCAGCGTTTGCGAACCGGCGTAAACAATGCCGGAAAGCAGGTCGGTCACACACGGCGGAATCGGCACCGTTTGGTGTACGTTATTGCGCGAGACCAGATTATGTTCGTCATAGAATGCGACCCGGTGCGCCCCGTCAATGCGTTGGTCTGAGTCGACCTGCCGCCGCCCTTCCATCAGCTGTTTGCTGAAGGTTTGCGAGCAGCCTGTGGTGCGATTGAATGAAGATTGAAAACGGTCGCTGACACGAAACAGAAGGTTGATCGCCCCTTGCGAATCGCTGGTCGCCGTCACGCGTTCGAGCGGGCCATCGGTTTGGAGATGGACGGTCGCGGTTCCGGCTGAAAACACACGCCAATCTGCCGCGTAGGTAAGGGTTTGGCGCTGCGGGAAAGTCCAACCCGGTGCCGGCGGCGGAAATGCCGTGGGCGCTTGCGCCGCCGCTGGAGGCAACAGCAGAAAGACAAAGGCGCGCGCAAGGGATCGAGTGCGCCTGCCCAGGTCAGGGGAAAACAGAGAATTCAGCAGAGTTCTACTCCAGAATGTTTACCGCGCATGCGCGAACGCGACCCGCAGGACAAGCGCCACATACAGCGCCGCTGCGCCTATGCTGGCATTGTACTCGCGGTGCTTGCGATAAAGCGCCGGGGCAAAGCGCCCGTGGGCCTCACCGGCCGAGCGCATGGCACCGCGCCACGGCAGCAGGCGCGGCACCTTTGCGGCGTACGCGGCAAAACCGCGAAATCGACCCCGCAAATACTCCTCCTCGCCGCGGATGACGGGGATGTAGATGGCCGCGAACAACAACACAAGCAGCAGGGCCAGCGCATACGAGCGAGCCCCCGCCGCGAAGCCCGAAGCCATCATCATGGAGCCGAGATACAGCGGGTTGCGCGTCCACGCATACGGTCCGGTTACGGTCAGTTCGGCATTTTTCTTAACGTAGCCCGAGGCGTAGCCGCGCAGAAAAAGCCCCGGCGCAACCAGCAGCAGGCTCCACAGCAGCGAGTGCACGGTAGGCCGAGCCAGCAGCAGAAAAACAGCCGCGAAAACGAATCCCAAGGGCACGCGAATTCGTTTTGCGATGCGCCCCCATCCCGTCATGCGCCCACCCTTGCGCGCCGGGGCAGCAGCCCGAGCGCGGCTTCCGTAACTTGTTCGACAGTAATCCGGAGCAACCCCGGCTCGGGCTCAACGCGGCGGGTGTGGTCGCGACGGCTTGAAGGGTGGCGCAGTACGCGAAACTCCCCGTGAAACGGCCCGTTGCGCGCCGGGTCGGTCGGCCCAAAAATTCCTACTGTCGGCTTGCCCAGCGCCGCGGCCAGGTGCAGCGGTCCGGTGTCGCCGCCGATGGCGAGCGCGGCCAGGCGGGTCAACTCGATCAACTGCCCCACCGTGGGCGAGAGCAGTGAGGCTTCCGCTCCAGCGGCCCGCAGCTGCGCCAGCAAAGCCGTGCCCAATGCTGTTTCGCCCGGAGCCGCGTTGATCACCAGCCGTGCGCCGGTTTCGCGTGCCAAGGCAGCGCCGGTCGCTGCATAGCGCTCGACAGGCCAACGCTTGGCACCCCAACCCGCGCCGGGGTGCAGCAGCACAAAACCGTCCTCTACCCCGGCATCCCGCACCCAACGCGCCGCAAGGGGGTCGCTCGGCAGCACCGGCAGAGAGAGCGGCAGCCCATCGCCAGAGAGCGCGCGGAGCACATCCGCCGCCTGCTCAATCATATGCACACTCCGGCTCGGCACCCGCTCACGAAAAAGAAAGCGCGCTGCGGATTCGCGCGGTGCGGCCTCGCCCAGCAAGCGTTTCGGCCGTGCCCACCGGGCCACAAGCGCCGAGCGCACCGCGCCCTGCAGATCGACTGCTGCGTCATAGCCTGCATTCTGTAACCCTTTGCGGATTTTCCAGATCGACCGGAGAGTCGCTGGCTGGAGCGGACCGCGCGCCCAGGCTTTTGCGGGAATGACGTGCACCGCGTCCACCAGCGGCTGCAATGGGCCGCGATCCGTTTCCCGCTCTGCTGAGTCCGCGCGCAGCAGCGCACGCCACTGCGGCTCCACCGCCCAGCCCAGGTACCACTCCGGATGCCTCTTCCGCAGAGCCGTGACGGCAGGCAGCGCATGCAGAATGTCGCCCATCGCACCGAGGCGGACGACCAATACGCGTTGTGGAGGGCTCGCCGGCAAACCATCATTCTCGCATAGCGGAAAGCAGCGGCAGCAGCTCCGCCATCCGCGCTTCGGCGTCCAGCAATTGCGCCCGCAGGGGGACTGGGTAGAGCGGCGCTGCCCGCGCCAGTTCCTCGCGCGCCACGGCGGGCAAGCGCACCCAGTCTTTTTCCGTAGTCACGAGCGCGCCCGCTCTTTTCCCCGCTTGCGCAAGGGCGCGCAGCTCGCGCGGGCGGAACACGTGGTGATCGCGAAAAGCAAAGGTGTCCGCAAGCGCCATTCCCCCGGCCCGCAGCCCTTCAAAAAACTCGCGTGGGTGCGCGATGCCGCTGAAAGCCGCTGCGCGCGCCACGCCCGGCGGCGGCACGAGCGAGCGGCAAACCCGCCACACAGGCTTGGCAATCCCCGCGCGGTGGAGGGCTTCCTCGCTTTCCATGTCCCCTTGGCGGAGTACCACAAAATGCGCCCGCCGCAGCGAATGAAGCGGTTCCCGCAGTCTTCCCGCAGGCAAGAGGCATCCGGCAGCATCAGACGGGTGCAGCAGCACAATGTCCACCTCCCGATGCAATCGACGGTGTTGGAAACCGTCGTCCAGCAAGTGAATGCCGGGCGTTTCCCCGGCTTCCCACTCGGCAAGCAGCCCGGCAGCCCAGCGGCTTGCGCCCACATACACCGGCACACCGGCGCGTGCGATCAGGAGCGGCTCATCCCCAAAGCGCCGGGCATCGCCCTCCGGCTGCACCCGCTCCACAGGCAGCTCGCTGCGCCGCCCGTACCCGCGCGAAAGCACATCTACCCGGACACCATGGTCGCCAAGCAACCGCGCAAGCTCAATAACGAAGGGCGTTTTCCCCGCGCCGCCGACCGACAGATTGCCCACGCTCACCACCGGCCAGGCGAGCTCGCGTGCGCGGAGCCAACCTCGGTCGTAAGCGCCGTTTTTGCCGGCAAGCGCAAATGCGTACGGGGCCTGCATCAGGGCAGCAAGCCTCACGCGCGCACCAGAGCGACCAGCGCGGCGAGGGCGCGGGCAGTGGCACCCGAGTTTTGCGCGCACACGGCTTGGGCGCGCTCGCCCAGCGGGGCGGCTTCCGCAGGATGCGCCAGGAGGAACTCGATCTTGCTCGCCAACTCTGTCCTGCCGGCAATCGAAACTGCATCGACGCGTTTTAATGCGTTTACTATTTCCGTGAAGTTCGCATAATCGGGCCCCATCACAACAGGTCTGCCCAGGGACGCGGGCTCCAACGGGTTGTGGCCCCCGCCCTCGAAAAAGCTTCCGCCCACAACCGCCACGGTTGCCAGCGCATACAGCGGCGCAAGTTCTCCGACCGAGTCGAGCAGCAGAGCGGTCCCGCTCTCGATCGGCTTCGGACGCGAACGCCAGGCAGACAGCCGCACCCAGGGGCGCCCCGACGCGGACAGGAGCGCGGCCACCTCCTCAAAGCGTTCCGGATGGCGCGGAGCGAGCAGCACAATCGGCTCCGGCGGTAGCGCTTGGAGAAGCAGGGCTTCCTCCCCATGGAGAGTCGACCCGCAGACCACAAGGGGCACACCGCTCGGCAGGGCACCACGCAACGCCTCGAGCAGCGGCGTTGCGGGCGCGGGCGGTACATCGTACTTCAGGTTGCCGCCCACCTCGACGCGCGGCGCTCCAAGGTGACGCAGCCGCTGGGCGTCCACGCCGGTTTGTGCCTGCACAAGGGCGAGGGTTCCCAGCAGCGGCCGCCATAGGGCGCGCAAACGCCGGTAGCGCGGCCAAGAACGATCCGACACACGCGCATTGACAACCGCTACAGGAATATCCTGCCGCGCGCACTCGTGGAGCATGCGGGGCCAAAACTCACTTTCCACCAGCACAAGGAGCGCGGGCCTGAGAAAGCAAAGCCAGGCTCTCACGGCGAACGCGAAATCGGCCGGGAAGTAAAAGACAGAGTCAGCGCCGAAACGAGCACGCGCGATCGCCTGGCCGGTGCGCGTAGTGGTGGAAAGGTACACACGCGCTTGGGGCAGGGTCACCCTCAGTTGTGCGACCAAGGGTGCGGCGGCCAGCACCTCCCCGACAGAAACCGCGTGGACCCAAACCACGGTTTGCCCCGCCGCCGGCGCGCACAACCGCTCGCGTGGGATGCGCCCCAGCCGCTCCTGCAGGCCTTCGCGGTGTTTCCCGCCGGGCCTCATCCCGCGCACCCACCATGGAGCCGTCACTGCCAGGGCCAGCCCGAGCGCCGCGCTGTAGCCCGCCAGCAGCACGCGACCGATCACGCCGGCATGTTGAGTTTGTTGGTTCACAAGCGAGTTCCGCACCGCTCATAATGATCCATGAACCTTCCCGAAAAGGACACAGAATGCGCCGCTTTTTTCTCGCTGCCCTGCTTGCTTTGCCCCCTGCCTCCCATGCCGCCGAAAAGATCGCTCCTGCCCTGCCTGCGGCCCAGTACCCCGCGCACGCCGCGCAGGCGGGCATCACCATCGCCGCCGACCCATAT
>CAXTKZ010000011.1:0-8386 GCA_964244985.1 uncultured Acidobacteriaceae bacterium | reverse complement strand
CCATCTGACCGCCTGCCCAAAGAGAACGTTTTCCGCCTCGACTACCTCCGGTACAGCTTTATCCCCATCCGCATCGTGATCACGAACGACACCGCGCAGCCTATTTCGCTCGACAACGCGCGCATTCTGCTGCTGCCGCGTGAAAGCGGGAAGATCAATGCGGGTGAGCCTGTTGAAGTGGAGCGGCGCGTCGAAAGCAACAACCGGACCGGCACGACCATTCCGATCGGCCCTTTGAAGATTCACAGGCAGGGCAAGGCCGCCGACAGCAAGGTGGAAGCCGACTTCAGCGAGCATGAATACTCGGCGCTTGCGGTCGAGCCCCATACAACGCGGGCGGGATTTTTGTTTTACGACGTGCAGGGTTTGGGGCAGCATCCGCTTGCCGGGGCGAAGCTGGTGTTCCGCCAGGTAAAGACCAGCGACGGCAAGGAGATGTTCGCGTTTGAGATACCGCTTGACGATTACCTGAAAGTGCAGCCGAAATAGAACGCAAACTCGGCAATTTAATAAGAAGGATCATCCTGAGCGGCGCGAAAGACCTGCTTTCCATCGCGCCGCCGGTAAAAAGCAGGTCCTTCGTCGCTTTCCACCTCGGACTTCGTTCCTCAGGATGACTCACTCTTGGTGTAAACAGAAGTACTTCCGCTTACACGCCCTTCTTCTGCGGCTCCCACACGAACTTATGAATTTGCAAGCTGAGCCGCGCGGGAACATCATCCGCCAGCATCCAGTCCACCAGCTGACGCGGATCAAGCGCACAGTTCGCGGTGGAGCGTTCCAGGCTCGGCGCTTTTTTGAACGCTGGGGAAAATAGGACATGCCCAGCGCGGCGGTCCAGCCCATGCTCGCGAGTAAATTCGCGAGCAAACTCGTAATCCTCGCGGTGGCTGATGACGAATTTAATTTCGTCGCGGGCAGTCAGCGCATCGAGGTTTTCCATCTGAAAACGCCCGGATTCGCCCGAGCCGGGGCATTTCACATCGACGATCTTATGAATGGCTGAGGGTACATCGGCCAAGGGGCGCTCGCCGCTGGTTTCGATCATCAACTCATACCCTTGCTCCAGCAGCCGTTCCATCACGGGGATCAGCTCGCGCGCCTGCAGCAGCGGCTCGCCGCCAGTAAACTCAACCAAACGCACGGGGGCAAGTGCTTGCACATCCGCGATCATCTCATCGGCGGAGCGCTTATAGCCGCCGGTAAAGGTATACTCTGAGTCGCACCACGCGCAGCGCAGATTGCAGCCCGCGAGACGCACAAAGATACACGGCACCCCGGCGAAACTTGATTCGCCTTGTACGGATTTGTAAGTTTCGATCAGATACACGGCAGCTACTCGTAGTAGGTCGCGGCGGAAGTATCGGTCTCAAAAATGGTGCAGTCCTTGACCGCCACCCGCCCGTCGGTCATCGCGCCTAAATGTTTATTGGTTTGATCAAAGAAATACTTGGCCAGGTTTTCCGCGGAAGGATTAATGACGTCGAAAGGTTCGAGTTCATTGATCATCCTGTGATCGAGATACTCAACAACCGGACGCAGAACGCCCTTCAACTGCTTGAAGTCGAGCAGAAGGCCGGAGTGGTCGAGCTCGCGCCCGCGCAGCGTGACACGCACCTTGTAGTTGTGCCCGTGCGGGTTTTCGCACTTGCCGTGGTAGTTGCGCAGATAGTGGCCGGAGGAAAACCCGGCATCCACTGTGATTTCAAACATAGGTTTATTGTACCTGCGCCGCTCCGGCCTCGAAGAAGCTCCGTACCTCTGCCAAGTCGCGGGTCACCCGGTATGCGGGCAGGCTTTGAAGAAATGCCGCCCCATATCCCTTGCGGATGCGCGGGTCGAGCAGCACCAGCACGCCCCGGTCGTCAAGCGAGCGGATGAGCCGCCCGAAACCCTGCTTGAGCGTGATAACCGCCGCGGGCACTTGATAGTCGAGAAACGGTTTGCCGCCTTCGGCCTCGATGGCCCGTGTGCGCGCCTGCACCACCGGGTCGGACGGCACGGCAAACGGCAGGCGGTCCACGATGACGCAGCTCAAGGCTTCGCCCTGGACGTCGATTCCCTGCCAAAAGCTTGACGTTCCCAGCAGCACAGCGTTCGGCGTTTGCCGAAACTCCTCGATCAGTGCGCTGCGGGGTGCCTGCCCTTGCAGCAGCAGCGGCCAGGGCACCTCCTGCAGCAGCCGCTCGTATACTTCGCGCATCTGCGCATAGCTGGTGAACAAGCAGAAAGCCCGGCCCTGCGAAGCCTCCAACACCCGCACGATCGTCTTCACGGCTTCCCCGCCGAACCCGGGCGAGCGCGGGTCGGGCATGTGCGGCGGCAGGTAAAGCAGCGCCTGCTCGCCATAGCGGAAGTGCGACGGCACCAGCAATTCTTTCGCCTCCTCCAGGCCCAGACGCTTGCGCAGGTGGGCGAAGCCGCCCTGCACCGCGAGCGTGGCGGAAGTAAGCACAACCGTCGGAAACGTCTGAAACAGCACATCGCCGAGCAGTCCGGAAACATCGATGGGGGTCGCCTGCAGGAAGGTGTTGTACGTGGCTTCGCGCCCGCGTCCTCCGCCGCGCCGCTCCAGCCAGAACACGGTATTTGTGTCTTCAGCCTCCATCAGGAACTTGAGCCGGTCATGCAGCTCGTTGACCCGGCGCTTCAACCCCGGCGCTTCTTCCACGTTGCGCATGCGTTCCAGCTCGCCCGCGAGCAGCCGCAGCGCGTTCAACAACCCCAGGTACAGCTCACCGTGCTCCTCAAGAAACTCCTCGCGATGGGTGAACTGCGCCCTGCCCTCAGCGCCCAGCGGCAGCGTCGCGAAAAACATCCGCGCCCGCTCGCGGACCAGCTCCGCCGCGGCCTTGGAGCCGGAATTGCTGGCGTGCTTGGCCCGGAGCAGCAGCTCCGTATCCCGACCCAGCTCCTCAAAGCGGATGTTTGAAATCTGCAGACCGAAGTACGCGCTCGCCACGTCTTCGAGCTCATGCGCCTCGTCGAAGATCACCACGTCGGCCTCGGGCAGCACGCCCGCGTCGGGGGCGTTGGCGGCCTGCTGCTTAATGGCGAGATCGGCGAAAAATAAGTGGTGGTTCACGATGATCAGGTTCGATTCGGCTGCCTTGCGGCGCATTTCCGTGATGAAGCAGCGGTCGAAGTCCGGGCAGGTCTGGCCCAGGCAGGCTTCCGAACGCGCGTCGAGCTTACCCCACAGTGGGCTGTACTCGGGCAGCGCCCCAATCTCCGCGCGGTCGCCGGTTTCGGTTTTCTTTTCCCATGCAGCGATGGCGGTGTATTGCTTGATTTCCTCAAGCCCGTGGAGGATGGGCTCATGCTGCAGGGCATACAGTTTGCGGCGGCACAGGTAGTTGGCGCGGCCTTTCATGCAGCATGCGCCCAGCGGTCCCAGCAACGATTCGAGAAAGGGAACGTCCTTGAGGAACAACTGCTCCTGCAGGTTTTTAGTACCTGTGGAGACGATCACGCGCTTGCCCGAGCGCAGAGCCGGCAGCAGATAGGCCAGCGTTTTGCCTGTCCCCGTCCCCGCTTCGGCGATCAGGTGATGCTTGCCTTCGATGGCGCGCTCGACCGCCTGCGCCAGATCGAGCTGCCCGCGCCGGAACTCATAGGGCAGAGACGATTGCGCAAGGAGGCCGCCGGGCGAGAAAAAGGCGTGAAGCGACGGCAGTTTCGGGGGCGGGGGCACAGTTCTTATAATAGAAGTTTGCCCGTTCTTCGCCTCCTTTCCGAGCGCGGGCTAAGGATACTTCGCTCATGAGCTCGAAAAAAACAGGCTGGCGGCCCAATCCGCTGCCCCACACCGGCGATGCCGCGGGCGAGCCGCTGATCGCCATCTGCGGGCGGCCCAATGTAGGCAAATCCACGTTGTTCAACCGGCTCACGGGCACGCGCCGGTCCATCGTCGGCGACGAGCCCGGCATCACGCGCGACCGCATTTACGGCGAGGTGGAGTGGGCCGGGCGGACAGCGCGCCTGGTCGATACGGGCGGCATCGTGCCGGACGATGAAGCCTTGATTCCGAGCGAGATTTTTGCGCAGGCCCGAACCGCATTTGAGGAGGCCTCGGCGGTCATCATGGTGGTCGATGGACGCACGGAGCTGGCCTCCTCCGACATCGACCTGGCGCGGCTGCTGCGGCGGTTGGGCAAGCCCATGTTTCTCGCGGTGAACAAGACGGATTCCGTGCAGCAAGATGCGGCGGCGCAGAACTTTCGGCAGATGGGGATGACGAATCTCATTCCCATCTCCGCCGAGCATGGGCACAATGTCGGGGACTTGCTGGATGAGGTGTTCGCGGTGCTGCCGTTCGCGGCGCGGGACAAGGCGGAAAAGCAGATCCTTCGCTCCGCTCAGGATGACCCTTCTTTGGGGGAAGATGAACCCGTCAGTGAAGGGGAAGCCGAAGAGCAAATCCGCCACCGCACCCACGGCGAGTACCAGCAGGCGGAAACCCGCGTCGCCATCATCGGGCGGCCGAACGTGGGTAAATCGACGCTGCTGAACGCGCTTACGGGGACGGCGCGGGCCATTGTTTCGCCGATTGCCGGCACCACGCGCGACGCGGTTGACGAAGTTTTGGAGTACAACGGCAAGCAGCTCCGCATCATCGACACCGCCGGCATCCGACGCAAGGGCAAAACCAACCTGCTAGCCGAGAAGCTTTCCGTCGTCATGGCGCGGCGGCACCTAGAAGCGGCGGACGTTTCCGTGCTGGTCATCGACGCGATCGAGGGCGTCACCGCGTCCGACGCGACCATCGGCGGGTACGCGCACGAGAGCGGCCGCTCGGTCATTATCGCGGTCAACAAGTGGGACGCAGTGACGACCGGGCGCACGGACGGCAAACCTTCCGCCGACCGCAAAACGTACGAAGAACAGGTGCGCGACCACCTGAAATATCTTGACTATGCCCCGCTGGTTTTTCTGTCCGCGACCGAGGGCAAGGGCATCCCGCGCCTGCTTGAAACGATCGAGCGTGTGGCCGCTGAGCGCAGAAAGCGCATCTCCACCGGCCAGATGAACCGCTTCCTGGAGCATGTCGACTTCGAGCGCGCGACCGTGCCGATGAACAAACGCATCCGCATTTTCTACATGACCCAGGCCGCGGTTGCGCCGCCGACGTTTGTGCTGTTTACCAATCGCGATGTGGAGCTTCATTTCTCGTACCAGCGCTTCCTCACCAACCGAATTCGGGAAGCCTTTGGGTTTGAAGGTTCGCCGATCTGGTTCAAGGTGCGGGCACGCAATGCCGAGGACAAGCAGGCGTGAGCGAGGAGGAGGAAGCAGCGGCGCAGGCGGTGGCGCGCGCCCTCGCCGATCCGCAGCGCTACCGCATCCTGCGACTGCTTGCGCAAACCGGCGAATCCACGCCCTGCGCGGCACTGTTCGATGCGGTCAGCATTGCTCCCGCCACCCTGTCGCACCATATGCGGGAGCTGCGCGAAGCCGGGCTTGTGGAGGAGCGGCGCACGGGCCGCACGGTGCAGTATGCCCTCCGCTGCGAGGTCCTCCGAAATTTCCTTCAAGGGCTGGAGCGCGATCTCCTGCCGCCGGAAAACTGATCCTTGGGAAGATTCTGCAACTTCGTTCACCGTCCGCCATCCATTCGATGAACGTCGAACTATTACGGCGAACTGTTGTGCGAACAAGGAGAAGGTCTATGGCGAAGTTGACAGGGAAAGTGGCGGTAGTTACGGGAGCATCGAAGGGCATCGGCGCGGGTATTGCAAAGGCACTTGGGGCCGCGGGTGCTTCTGTGGTGGTGAACTACGCGTCCGACCAGGCAGGCGCGGACAGGGTCGTGCAGACGATCACGGGCGCGGGCGGCAAGGCTGTTGCCGTGCAGGGCAGTGTGGATAAGGCTGCCGATGTGGAGCGCTTGTTCGCGGAATCGGAAAAAGCGTTCGGGCCGGCCGATGTGCTGGTGAACAATGCCGGGGTGTACGAATTCGCGCCGCTTGAAGCTATCACGGAAGAGCACTTTCACAAGCAGTTCAACATCAATGTTTTGGGAGTTCTGCTTGCATCTCAGGCAGCGGCGCGGCAGTTCGGCGAGCGCGGCGGCAACATCATCAACATCGGCTCCGTCGCTTCCGACAATCAAAATCCAGGAGCAAGCGTTTACTCGGCGACAAAGGGCGCGCTGGACACGATCACGGGCATACTGGCGAAGGAGCTGGGGTCGAAGAAAATTCGTGTGAACAGCGTAAACCCAGGCTTTACCGCGACCGAGGGAAATGCGTCGATGCGCGGGGGTGCGATGGAGGATGGCGCGATTGCGCAAACGCCGCTTGGGCGGATGGGTCAGCCGGACGACATAGCCGATGCGGTCACATTCTTCGCTTCAGACGACGCGCGCTGGATCACCGGCGAACAAATCCGCGTGGCAGGGGGGCTGCGCTAGGCAGCGGGTCTTTATACTGGGAGGGTGCCTGCCCTCCCCTCCATTCGTTTTGCGACCGAGTCCGACGTTCCCGCGATCCATGGCCTGATCGTCGAGCTGGCCGTGTATGAGCGCGAGCCGGAGGCGGTCGCGATTACGGAAGCGGAGCTCCAGCACGACGGCTGGGGTCCACAACCGCACTTCACTTGTCTTGTAGCCGAGGCCGAAGGGGTGGCATGCGGATTTGCGCTATACCACCCGATCTACAGCACCTGGCAAGGGCGGTCGATGTATCTCGAAGACCTGTACGTGCAGCCCGCGCATCGCGGACGCGGCCTGGGCACGGCGTTGTTGGCGCGCGTGGCCATGGAAGCCGAGGCAGCGGGCTGTGCGCGTTTGGACTGGAGCGTGCTGACCTGGAATGAGCCCGCGATCCGCGTCTATGAACGCATTGGGGCGCTGCGCATGGAAGAGTGGCGGCGCATGCGCTTGGCGGGTCCTGCTTTGCACGCACTTGCTGGGCAGAGCTTGCGGGAACAGGTGCGGGCATGAGTGCGCCTCGCATACGCGTCATCGGCGGCGGGCTCGCCGGGCCTGAGGCTGCGCTGACTGCCGCGCGCATGGGGTCCGCGGTCGACCTGTACGAGATGCGCCCCGCGCGCACCACCCCCGCGCACCAGACGGAAGATTTCGGCGAGCTGGTCTGCTCCAATTCACTGAAGAGTGAAAGCGAAAACACCGCGCCGTGGGTGCTGAAGCAGGAGATGCGCCGCGCGGGCTCGCCCTTGCTGCGCTGCGCCGATGCAACCGCCGTGCCCGCGGGCCACGCGCTTGCGGTGGATCGGGTTGAGTTTTCCCGCGCGATTGCCGCGGCCATCGCTGCTGAACCGTTAATCACCGTGCATCGCGAGGAAGTGACCGAACTGGGCGACGAGATTACAGTCGTCGCCACCGGCCCCCTGACCTCCTCCGCGCTGTCGGACGAGATTGCGCGGCTGACCGGGGCGGACCACCTGGCGTTTTACGATTCCATTTCCCCCATCGTCGACGCGGAAACCATCGACATGAGCCGCGTGTACCTGGCCGCGCGCTGGGATAAGGGGACTGCCGATTACATCAACTGCCCATTTACGCGTGAGGAGTACGACCGCTTTCTCGACGCACTGCTTGCCGCGGAACCGGCGAAATCCGAGGACTGGGAAAAGCTGCCGTATTTTGAAAGCTGCCTCCCTATCGAGGAGTTGGCGCGGCGCGGCCGCGACACCCTGCGGTTCGGCCCCATGAAGCCTGTGGGCCTCCGCGATCCGCGCACGGGCAAAACGCCGTGGGCGGTGGTGCAGCTGCGCCAGGAAAACCTGCGTGCCGACTCCTACAACCTGGTCGGCTTTCAGAACCACCTTAAATACGGCAAGCAGGCGCAGGTGCTGCGGCTTATCCCCGGGCTGGAGAATGCGAAGTTCCTGCGCTGGGGCCAGATTCATCGCAATACGTACATCCATTCGCCCAGCGTGCTGACGGAGCGCCTGCACCTCCGTGAGTACCCCCACATCTTCTTCGCCGGGCAAATCTCGGGCGTGGAAGGCTATACCGAGTCGATTGCAAGCGGCCTCCTCGCGGGGATGTATGCCGCGAGCGCCGCGCTTGGCCAGCCCATGCAGGCGGTACCGCGCGGTACGGCTCTGGGCTCGCTGGTCCGCTATATTACGCAGGCTTCAGCGAAAACGTTTCAACCGGCCAACATCACCTTCGACCTCCTGGAGCCGTTGGAAGAAGAAACCCGCAAGCGTGTACGCGACAAAAAAGAACGCCATCGCATGCAGTGTGAGCGTGCACTGCTGGCCTTCGACCAATGGTGGGCCACACAAACGGAGCCTGTCCCGGCATGATCCTCTACCCTTCCCCCCCTACCCTCCCCCCTGGATTCTTCGCATGAAGCCCCGCGCCATCGTTTCCCTGTCCGGCGGTATGGACTCCTGCGTGTGCGCCGCCCTTGCG
>CAXTKZ010000010.1:41243-43249 GCA_964244985.1 uncultured Acidobacteriaceae bacterium | reverse complement strand
GAAGCAAAACGCCCGCAACTTCTTTCCTCCGCCGGCCTCCAATAAACACAATGGGTAAACTTGAGGGCAAGATGGCGGTCATCACAGCGGCCACCGAAGGCATGGCTCTTGCGGCAGCAAAGCTGTTTGTAGAGGAAGGCGCATATGTTTTCATCACGGGACGAAGGCAGAATAAGCTGGACGAAGCTGTCGAAGCGATTGGCCGCAACGTAACCGGCGTGCAAGGCGATGCGTCGAATTTGGCCGATTTGGACCGCTTGTATAAGACCGTACAAGAGAAAAAGGGGCACATCGACATTCTTTTCGCCAGCGCCGGAGTAGGCGGCCCGACCATGCTTGGCGCGACCACCGAGGAGCAATACGACACTATTTTTAACCTCAACGCACGCGGCACCTTCTTTACTGTGCAAAAAGCATTGCCGCTGTTGCGCGACGGCGGTTCGATTGTGATGAACGGCTCACTTGCAAGCGTAATCAAAGGACTGCCCGGACGCAGCGTCTATGCCGCGAGCAAAGCCGCCCTTCTCGCATTCGCGCGCGCCTGGCTTGTGGAACTGAAGGATCGCAAAATCCGCGTCAACGTGCTCAGTCCGGGCACGATCGACACAACGGCCATGCAGAAGATTCCTTTAGAACTGAAGGAGCATTACCGGTCCAAGGTGCCGCGCGGCGAGCTCGGCCGCCCCGAGGAGATTGCCGCTGTCGCCCTGTTCCTCGCTTCCGACGATGCCGGTTTCGTCAATGGCGTCGAGCTATTCGTCGATGGCGGCATGGCGCAAGTCTGAATTAAAGAAAGGAAATGGTATGCCTACAGCCGTTCTCGATACAACCGCCGCACTCCCCGAGCTCACCACCGACGATCTCCAACGCTACGCCCGCCACCTCATCCTTCCCGAGGTCGGCGTTGAAGGCCAACGCAAACTCAAAGCCGCCCGTGTGCTGTGCGTCGGTACCGGCGGCCTCGGTGCGCCCCTTGCGCTGTATCTCGCCGCAGCGGGCATTGGCACTCTCGGCCTGGTCGACTTCGACACGGTGGACGCCAGCAATCTCCAGCGCCAGATCATTCACGCGACCCCCGACGTGGGACGCCTCAAGGTCGACTCCGCCGCCGACAAGCTCCACGCGCTCAACCCGGCCTTGCACATCGTGAAGCACAACACCATGCTCACCAGCGCCAACGCGCTTGAGATTTTCAAGGACTATGACGTCATCGCGGACGGCACCGACAACTTCCAAACCCGCTACCTGGTCAACGATGCCTGCGTGCTCACGGGCAAGCCCAACGCCTATGGGTCCATTTTCCGATTTGAAGGCCAGTGCTCCGTCTTCGCCGCCGAAGAGGGCCCCTGCTATCGCTGCTTGTACCCCGAGCCGCCCCCGCCGGGCCTGGTTCCTTCCTGTGCGGAGGGCGGTGTCCTCGGCATCTTGCCCGGCTTGGTCGGCGTGCTCCAGGCCACTGAGGTCATCAAGCTGATTCTCGGCATTGGCGAGCCATTAATTGGCCGCCTGCTGCTGGTGGACGCCCTGAGTACCCGGTTTCGCGAGCTCAAGCTGCGCAAAAATCCCGACTGCCCCGCCTGCGGCACCCACCCGACGGTGACCGAGCTGATCGACTACAACCAGTTCTGCGGCATCGCGGGCGCGCAGGAGTCCACCACGGAATCGCAAGTGAAAGGAAAAGCCTTGCCCCAACAAAACGGCATCGACCAGATCCCCGTCCATGAGCTCAAACGCCGCCGAGACGCGGGCGAAAATCCCTTTGTTCTCGATGTCCGCGAGCCTTGGGAGTTCCAGCTTGCCAACCTCAACGGCCACCTCATTCCGCAGGACCAACTCCCTGCCCGGACCGCCGAGCTTCCGCGCGACCAAACCATCGTCGTCCAGTGCAAGTCCGGAGGCAGGAGTCAAAAAGCCGCCGAGTTCCTGCATGGGCAAGGGTTCAAGGTAGAAAATCTTGCTGGCGGCATCATCGGTTGGGCTAATGAAATCGACCCGACTATCCCGAA
>CAXTKZ010000010.1:2758-41143 GCA_964244985.1 uncultured Acidobacteriaceae bacterium | reverse complement strand
GGCTTAAGTTCTGCAAGCGCATGGGCGAGCTGGGCACGGAACTCGGCTTCGCGCGCTAGCAGGGCGGGTGCGGCGACAGCGTATGCGCCGTCAAGTGCGACGAAACCCGCTTGAGCCAGGGCTTGGGCATCGGCGAGCAGGTCATCAGGAGTGGCATTGAGGTATTGAGCGTCGCGGGGGTCGGCAAGCCAAACCGGGGCACCGGCGGCGGAAAACCAGAAGGCCTTGCGCGCGAGAAACTGCTGCCGGCTTTCGGGCGTGGTATCGGTGAACTGGAACTTGTTGCCCCACCTGGAGTAGTAGCGGGTGGTGACGGGAACAGGCTGGCGGTTGCCGCTTTTCAGCAGTTCAAGCTGGCCGTAATCGAAGGTTTTACGTACGGCGTTGTAGACGAGGTCCTCGGCGTAGGGCTGCTCGGGGGCGGTGACGATTTCAGCGAAGGTGACCGTCAGGCTGGCTGAGATTTTTGCGTGAAGCGGGGAGTCGGTGCCGTCGGCAAGATGGATCGTGCCGTGAACGAGAAAGGTGTCCGCGCCCGAGGTAGACCGGTGCAGGGGCCAGTGGAAGCCGGAAAAGCGCAACGGCAGGCCGCCGAACGTGACATACAGCTCGGGCTGCGGGGTGCGAAGTCGGCCTGCAAGATCGCGGAAGTAGTTGGCGAGGCCTTGCTGAAGATCCGAGGTGTTGGGGTTGAAAGTTTCGGAAACTTTGAGGGTCATGGGGGCATTCGCGCCGGGAAAGGAAAGACGGGCAGTGGGGCGGCCATGGAAGTCCGCGCCTGCATCGGCGCTCGCGGGGGTGAGGCCGGCTTGATGAGCGGCTTGCATGAGGGCCTGAAGTGTGGGCGTTTGGAGCTCTGCGGGCATGGTCCGGTGTGTCCTGGCGTGGAAATAAACTGCGCGTCGGGTTTAGTGTATCGCGGGTAAAAGAACGCTGGTGGGCCGGCGCGGGGCACGGTTGCAAGTGCTTCCGCCGGAGAAGTGGAAGCTCAGGCTGAGGCGATATCCGCTGCGGCAGCGTAAGCGGAAGCCCAGGCCCACTGAAAGTTGTGCCCGCCGAGGTGGCCGGTGACGTCGACAACCTCGCCGATGCAATAAAGACCTGACACCGCTTTCGCTTCGAGCGAGTGGGCGTGGAGGTCGCTGGTGGCAATCCCGCCGGCGGTGACTTCGGCTTTCGCATAGCCTTCGGTGCCGGCGGGAATAAGAGGCCACGTGTGCATCCGCTGCTCGGTTTCACGGAGGGCTTGGTTGGTCCAGTTATCCGGCGGGGCCAGGGACAGAAGACGCTCGGCTAGGCGACGCGGCAGGTAGGCGGCGACGGCGTTGGTAAGAGCTGCCTCGCTGCGGCGGGTTTTGGAATCGAGCAAGGCTGTGGTGATGTGTTGATGGGGAGCCCAGTCGACATGGATAGTTTGGCCCGGCTGCCAGTAGGACGAGATCTGAAGAGCAGCCGGGCCGGACAGGCCGCGATGCGTAAGCAGAAGTTTGTCCCGAAAATGCGGTACACGGCAGCGTTTGTTTGCGTGCGCGACCGAAACAATACATTCAGCGGCAAGCCCGCTGAGGTCGGTGAAGCGCGCGGTGTCTTCCGGCGAAAAGGTGAACGGCACAAGTGCCGGTCGGGGTGGTACGACTCGTAAACCGAACTGCTGCGCAAGCTGGTAGCCGAATCCGGTTGCACCGAGCTTGGGGATCGCCAGTCCGCCCGTGGCGAGGATGAGGCGTTTGGTTTGGACAGGCGCGCCGGGATGGAGTTGCAGGGTGAAGCCATTGTCACTACGGTCAACGCCGGCCACGGTAGTTTGCAGGCGGAGTTCGGCCCCCTGGGCTTCGGCGAGAAGCATGTCGACGATTTGGCGCGCTGCCCCGTCACAGAAAAGCTGGCCCGGGGTTTTGGCATGGTAGGCAATGCCGTAGCGCTCAACCAGCGCAACGAACTGGTCGGGCGTATAGCCGGCCAGGGCGGATTTCGCGAAGTGCGGGTTTTCTGACAGAAAGTTGTCGGGGGTGCAGTGCAGGTGAGTGAAGTTGGCGCGACCCCCGCCCGAGATGAGGACTTTACGCCCGGGGGCAGGCGCATGATCGAGAACAAGGACGCGAAGACCGCGTTGGGTGAGAAGGCCGGCGCAGAAAAGGCCCGCCGCCCCCGCGCCCAGAATAGTAGCGTCGTAAAGCATTGCTTCCAGAATACGGGCCGGAGCTCTCCCTCAAATGCCCACGTCCAACGACAATGCCCAGGTCTGGCTTTTTAAAATGGTTGGGGCGACGAAGACAGCTAATTCGGCTAAAGCTTTTTCAGCATCGCCAGCAGGCGCGCAAAGCCTTCATCGTGAGCTTTTTTGTTTCCCGGCGAGGCGTCCGGGGCCTCCCCGGCCCGCATAAATCCGTGACCGGCACCGGGGTAGATGACTGGGTCGTACTGCTTGCCATTGTTTTTCATGGCAGCTGTGATTGGGGGAACCGTCGACGTAATGCGTGCGTCGTTTTCACCGTAAAACCCGTACACAGGCGCATGGATGCCCGACAAAGCGGAATCCGGAGGGGGTGGCCCATAAAACACGAATGCGGCTTTCAAATCAGGTCGCTCCGTCGCGAAAAGGAAGCTTTGGCCGCCGCCCCAGCAAAAGCCCGCAACCGCGAGCTTGCCATTGGAGGCAGGCAGCTTTTCACCGTAATCGGCTGCGGCGTTGAGGTCGGCGGTTACCTGCGCCGGTGGGAGCCCGGAAACAGCCTGAACAACCGCGTCCTGACTGGGAAAGCTCGTTGTACCCCCCTTGCCGGGGCCCATCCCGCTCAACAGGTCGGGCTCCACCACCACGTATCCTTGCGCCGCAAGCTCGTCGGCCATCTCCTTGGCCCAGTCGCTCAGCCCGAAAATTTCATGGATCATGAGGATTACGGGGGCTTTCCCTTTCGCCTCCGGGTACACCACAAAAGCCTGCACGGTGCGCCCGCCGCTGTGCAAGTTGACGTATTCGTGATGGCGTGGCGACCCATCCAGTTTTGCCCGCGCCCAGTCCTGCCCCCATGCTCCACACGCAAAAACCGCAAGGAGGCAGGAACTAAATAAGGAGCGGCAAGCAGAAGAGGACATGGGCTGGAGTTTACTCCGCTTCATCGCCGCTTTAAAGAGGAACTTGAACCGGGCTTTGTCCTCAGCGCCCCTGGTTTTTCATTTTGGGAAAGGGGCACAAACGTTCCGAAACGGGAATGCATTGTTACCACCGGCACTTTAAAAGTGCCGATAGAGCGAAAATGCTTGCTAAACTTGTCCAAATCCCAGCTTGAATTTGTGGGTTCAGGACTTTATGACGCGTACCGACAGCCCCTCGATTTACCCTCTTGCCACCAATACCAGCCGCACACCCGTGGCCTACTTTTCAATGGAAATCGCCATTGAGCCCGAGATGAACACCTACTCGGGAGGCCTCGGCATTCTTGCCGGCGACACGCTGCGCGCCGCGGCCGATCTCGGGATTCCGCTTGTTGCTGTAACTCTGGCACATCGCCGCGGGTATTTCCGGCAGATGCTGAGCCCGGAAGGCGTGCAAACCGAGACGGAACAGCCCTGGCCCGTGAGCGAGTACACGGAAGAAGAATCGCCTCGCGTTGTAGTTGAGATTGAAGGCCGCCTGGTGCATGTTCGCGCACTGCGCCACTCCATCCGCGGCATTACCGGGCATCTGGTGCCGGTGTACCTGCTCGATACCGACCTGCCTGAAAATACACCCGCCGACCGCGCTTTGACCGACCGGCTGTACGGGGGCGACAACGACTACCGGCTGCGGCAGGAAGCGATTCTGGGCGTCGGCGGGGCCCGCCTGCTGCTGGCGCTCGGACTGGAGCCTGCCGTGTACCACATGAACGAAGGCCACGCCGCCCTGCTCACAGTAGCGCTGGTGGGCCGTGCCCTTGCCGGCCGTGCCCTGGCGCAGGCTGGCGAAACAGAGTTCGCACGGGTCCGTGCACAGTGCGTCTTCACAACCCACACTCCCGTACCCGCGGGGCACGACCGCTTCTCGGTTGAACAAGCCCGCCGCATCCTGGGCCACGATGCGACCGACATGCTCCAGCGTGCCGGCGGCTTCCATGACGGGCTCCTCAATATGACCTATGTCGCGCTTGGGTTTTCGCGCTTCGTCAATGGCGTCGCCATGCAGCACGGCATTGTTTCGCGAGAGATGTTCCCCGACCATTTCGTCGATGCGATCACCAACGGCGTCCACGCCGGCACCTGGACCGCGGCGGCATTTCTCGAGGTGTTCGATAAATATCTGCCTCGCTGGCGCCGCGACAATGTGACCCTTCGCTATGCCATCGACATCCCGGAAGTCGACATATTTGAAGCGCACCGCGCGTCGAAGCGGGTCCTGTTCGACGCGGTAAAAGAACGCACGGGCGAGTCGCTCGATCCCCAGGTGTTCACCATTGGCTTCGCACGGCGCGCCGCCACCTATAAGCGCATGGACCTGCTGTTTGCAGAGCCTGAGCGTTTGGTCGCCATGGCCAAGAAATTCGGGGGCCTCCAGGTGTTATACGCCGGCAAAGCGCACCCCGCGGACGAGCCCGGCAAAGCCAAAATCAAGCGTGTGATCGAGTACGCGCATGAGCTGTCCCAAGGCCTGCTCAAGATCGTTTATCTGGAGAATTATGAGTGGATCCTGGGTGCATTGCTGACGGGCGGCGTCGACCTGTGGCTCAACACCCCGAAACGCCCCTACGAGGCGTCGGGAACCAGCGGGATGAAGGCCGCGATGAACGGCATTCCTTCGCTTTCGATCCTTGACGGCTGGTGGATTGAAGGTTGGATCGAGGGCGTAACCGGGTGGGCCATTGAAGATCGCGAGGAGGAAAGCGAAGAAGCGGCTTCGCTGTACAGCCAGCTAGAAAGTGTCATCCTGCCCCTCTACCACCAGCAACCGGAACAGTGGCGGCGGGTAATGCGCTCGGCCATCGCCTTGAACGGGTCTTTCTTCAACACCCAGCGCATGGTGGAGCAATACGCACTCAACGCATACTTCCCGCAGCAAGTCGAATCCATGTCTCCGAAAGCCATAGCCGCGGACTGAACCCTGTTTGGCAGGTATGCGGAAAAACAAGTTCACACGCAAGCCGGGGTAAGGTGAATCCCGGCTTGCGTGAAATCTCTTTCACACACGGCAACTCACGGTTTTGTTCACGCGTAAAGCTCTACCGCTCCAATCGGGTTCGCCCCCCCCCCCGGGAGAGCGTTTATTCGGGGAATGAGCCGACCACCGACACCAGCCTTGCCGATGCCGAACCAGGCCGCCGCCCCGGGGCTCATCACGAGACTGCCAATCACACGGGCCAATGCGGCACTGTCAAACGGTAAACCGACGCGACTCCGCTGCATGGCCGCGAGCGGCATATCCTTAAATTGTGCTTCCGCGGCGGTCTGCGCCAACACCCGGCCGCCCGCGAGCGCTATAGCGGCCGCGCCATCTGCCCCGTCGCTTAACACCCCTGACAGCACAACAGCCAGGCTGCGACTGCCGAACACCTGCGCGGCCGAACAAAAAAGTGGATCCGCGGTCGGCCGCTCGAGCTTCCCGCCGTCCGCTCCCGCAATAAGGAAAGCTCCTGTTTCCTCATCGAATACTGTGCTGCGGTCCTGCGGCGCGAGATAAACCCGGCCCGGAACGAGGCGTTCCCGGTTTTCCGCCCATTTCACTTTCAAATGAGTGTGCCGCTGGAGAACCTGCGCCAGCCGGCTCACATGGCGGGATACAGGGGGAAGGTGCTGCACTACGACCACGGGTGCCGGAAACGCAACCGGCAGGTTGGCGAGCAGGGGAAGCAGCGCCTCGATGCCTCCGGCGGAAGCGGCGATGAGCACCACATCGAACGCCGCATAAACCCACTGATCGTCCCGGCTGCGAATCCACATACAAGTCCCAATGTACGCTAGCGGACACAAGCGACGCGCTGATCCGCATCGAACTGTAGGAATTGAACGAAGGGAGCAGGGAATCGATGGCGGAAGGTCGCACAGCGAATGGCCGCAATCTTCTTCTCGATGCGCTAACGGATGGGCAAGCCGCTGTGCTGATGCCCTCTTTGGAACTGGTTTCGCTTGGTCTGCGCCACATGCTGTACGAACCGGACGCCCTCATCGAACACGTGTATTTCCCTGTCAATGGAGTTCACTCCATGCTGGCGCTGCTTGAGAACGACCTCGAGATCGAGGTAGGGACAGTCGGCAATGAGGGCATGATCGGTTTGCCTTTGTTCCTCGGTACCGAAATGACACCCGGCAGGGCATTCTCGCAGGTGCCCGGATATGCGTACCGGCTTTCGGCTGCCGCCTTCAAAGATCTGATCCGCGAGCCTTCCCGCATGACTGCGGTGCTCCATCGCTACACCCAGGCCCTGATGGTGCAGATTTCGCAGAGTACCGCGTGCAACCGCGTCCACTCCGACGACCGGCGGTGCGCGCGCTGGCTTCTTCAAACACATGACCGCGTGGGAGAGGATGAGTTTATGCTCCCGCTGGAGTTCCTGGCGCAGATGCTCGGCGTCCAGCCCACCTTGGCCAGCGAGATCGCGGCGCGATTCGAAGCGGGCGGAATCATCCGGTACTCGCGCGACATCGTGCGCGTTCTCGATCGCGGCTGCCTCGAAGAAGCCAGCTGTAACTGCTACTGGGTCATCCGCAAGGAATACGACCGCATGTACAGTGAGTTGAAAAATTTATCCAATTAACGTCCAAAGAAGTAGCTGAGAGCCGCGGCCCCGTACGAGCGCATGGGAACCCCGACCGGGCGCTCCGAGGCGTTCTCTTCCGCGCCCACGGCGAGCGTTTCCAGCGTTTGCCCGCTATAGCCATTATTGAGCTCTGCGTTGAGCGACACGAGCCAGCGCCCATCGGCAAAGCCCCGATTCACCGCCAGCCGGATTTCGCGTACCGGCACCCCATTGAAGCCGTCGCCCAACGGTTTGGCCTTGACGTAGCCAAACTCGCCCTGCGCGGCCAGCCTCCACGGCAAGCGGTCGAAGCCGCCGACCATGTCGACAATGGTTCGGGGCGCTTCGGGGATCGGCTCGCCTGTTTGCCGGTCCCGCGCATCGGCCGCCGACCACGACGCCTGCAGCCATCCGTTGTTCAAGCGCTGCCGTGCCGAAAGCGTCAAAAACTGATTCCGCGAAGGCCCAACGTCCTCCTGAAGACCGGTGTCCGCATCGATCTTAGCCAGCTCCGCCGAGTTGGTGATTTTGCTTAAGGTCAGCCGCAGCTCCATTGCCCGACCTGTTTGCGCGCCGCAACCTGCAACTCGCGGGCTTGGATCAGAAGCGCGCCCCGCCCCGCCCCTGTCCCAATCCGGGGGTCGTTCGCGTGAAACGCTTTCCCGAAGCTGAACGAGACTTGAGGCAGCATGGCGTCGGCCTCGCCCAGTGTGAGGTTCACCTTGGGGCTGGTGACTCCGGGCCAGCGGTTGAACGAGCCGGCCGCGTTCAACAGATCGCGGTTATCGAAGTCGAGTTGGTCCCGGCGCAGCCCCAGGTACAGCCGCACATGGCGCAAGGGCCTGCCGCTGACGGCCGCGAAGGGTGCCGCGGTTGTAATCGTCAGGTCGTTGCTTGTGACCAACTGAAACACATTCTTATCGTTCAGGTGTGCCAGGTCGAGGCCGCGCGGCGCTTCCCTGCGCACGTCCGCGCCCGCAAGCAGCAGCCAGTTTGCGGGGAGGGGCTGCGAGTAGAGCGTACTCCCGCCTGCCACGGTGCGGAACTCGCTTTGCCGGATCAGGCCGTCGCCGAAGTTCGACCGAAGCGCCAGACTATACGTGCGGAAGTAGGCCCGGAAACCAGCGAGCGGCTTCCCGCGATCCGCCACTCGTCTGTCATTAGTGCAACTGTCGTATGGGTAAGGTCCGCCTGGCGCGGGTCGACCGTGTCGCCCGGCACCGGCACGTCGAGAGGAATCAGCCCCGGTATGCGCGAAAACCCGTAGTACGCAATTCCGTAAGCGGTCAGATGGTGGCGTTCCCCATCGAAGGAACGCAGCGCATTGATCTTGTACTGCTGCCGCTCTTCCGGTCGGCGCAGGAAACCGTTGCCGAACATGCCCTCGCCGACGATCCACTCTTTTCTCCGGTCGTCCCGAGGGCTCCACCCCGCTGAAACGGTTCCGTCCCGGCCATCGCTTGTCAGTGTAAGAAACCGCGGCACTTGTTCCCGCACCACATACGTTATCGCCAAATTGATGGAATGGTCGCCGTAGCGCGCGTTGTAGCCGGCATTGTCCACCAGAGCGCCGCCGATCGTAGAGCTGATAAGGAAGTTCGGGTCGGCGTAGCCGTTGCCGTGCGCGTTGGCGGTCAGGTTGTTTTGAAACAGAAAAGAACCGATGCCGATGAACTGGGCTACCGGCTCACCATGATCTCCCGCAACGCCCGGAGCGAAATACTGCGGGGCTTTGATCCCTCCGGAAGCGGTCTCCGCGGGATAGCCGGGCACAGAGACCGGAACGCCGGGACGCCCCGGATTGGCGTCCATCAGCTCCGCGCGGGTATAGCCCTGCGTGGACGGGTCGGGCGTCAGGGCATCCTGCTCGGCTTTTACAGTCACGGAGTCGTCCCCCGCGAGAGAAATATCGAACTGGCGGTCGCTCTGGAGATCGAGCGTCACAGCGTAAGGCGCTCTATCCTGGGGGCTTACCTCGATGAGGCAAATGCCGCGCTCGACGCGTAAGTCGTAATGTCCTCCAGCATCGGCCGAGACCTCCCGCACGCACGTACCCGCGCTTTCGGGATGGGCGCTCCTTCCCTGTCCGTGACGATCCCGCTGAGGTGCACGGCATGGGCGGCCTGTCCTGCCGCAGCCGGAGACAAGCTCCAACACACAGCAGTTAGAGCCGCCGATGCCAGCGCTCCTGTCCCGAGCAGCTTGGTATGTCCCCTCATCACGCCTATCCAGCGAATCCGATCGCGAGCAAGCCCGGTTTAGTCTCCCGGCAGTGTCGCAGCGCTGTTTCGGATAAACCGCGCAACCGCCTCCGTCTGCGACAGCACAACCAGGTGACTCGCCGCGACCTCCTCCACGCGCGCGCCGATGCGCCCGGCCAGCGTGCGCTGCGTTTCTTCCCGCAGAATGCGGTCTTCCGTGGTGACAAGGTAGGAACTCGGCTTCCTTTTCCAGGCGGGGTCGCTGAGCTTCGATTCAAACAGCTTGTAGCTGACCGGCTTTTGCGTCGCGACCAGCAGGTTGATCACCCCACGGTGCAAGTCGTGTCCCAGCGCATCAGCAACGTACTCAGCGTCCACCCACAGAAAGCCGCTCGCGTCCGGCCCAAGCACCATTTTTGTGTGGGGGGTGTTCATGGTCATCAGCGCGCCGAACACCTCGTCCGCTTCCGGCGCGAACGCTGCAACATATCCAAGCGCCCGCACCTTAGGGTGATTTCCGGCTGCCGAGACCACCGCTCCGGCATAGGAGTGCCCCACAAGCAGCACGGGAGCTTCCACACGGTCCAGCAGCAGCTCCACCGCCGCTACATCGGCCTCGAACGACTTAAGCGGGATCTGCGCCGCGCGTACCGAGTATCCTTCATGCGCCAGGGCGATCAGCACATCCCGCCACACACTGCCGTCGGCCCAGGCACCATGGACCAGCACGACCGTCCCGGTTTTCCGCTCACCTGCCATGTCGTTCTCCTCGTCTGCTTCGATGCCGGTTCAAGCAGCCTCGCCCAGCCCCTGCCGCAGCGCAAAGGCCTCGGCCAGCAGCGAGTAAGACCGAAGCCGCGCGGCATGGCTGTGCGTAATGGTGTTCACGACTACCTCGTCCAGTGCAAGCGCTTCCGCCATCGCGCCCAACTCGCGCCGCACAGTCGCCGGACTGCCGACGATGTAGCGGGGGAACTCGCCTTCCTCGTCCATGCTTACCGGCAACACCTCCGGCCCGAGCTCCCGCAAAGCTTCTTCCGGGGAGGCCACCGGCCGGCGGTCGCCCTGCCGGATGCGCCGCTGCAGCAGGCGCACGCTCGCCTGGAGATACCGCGCTTCCTCATCGGTATCCGCAACAATGACGCCCACGGCAACGGTTGCCTGCGGTCGGGCGAGCCGAAGGGAAGGCTGGAAGGCTCGGCGGTAGCTTTCAAGCGCGGCCCGCGTGTGCACGGGGCTGAAAAAGTGGGCAAACGCATACGGCAAACTCCACTGTGCCGCTGCCGCCGCGCCCCACAGGCTCGAGCCCAGCAGCCACACCCGAGGGCCGCCCGGCATGGCAGGGGACAGGTGCACGCGCCGGAACGGGTGGCCTGGGGGAAACTCTGCCCCGTCGCCCAGCCAGGCCAGCAGCTCCGCCATCTGGTCCGGAAAGTCATCCGCGGGCAGGCTCGCGCGGTCGCGCCGCAGCGCCTGCGACTCAAGGGGACCGCCGCCGGGCGCACGGCCCACGCCCAGGTCGATGCGGTCGCCGTACATGGCGTGGAGGGTCCTGAATGCTTCCGCAACTTTCATGGGCGAGTAATGCGGCAGCATGATACCGCCCGAACCGATGCGGATGCGCCGTGTTCCGGCGCCGATGCGCGCTAAAACCACTTCGGGGGCCGAGCAGGCAAGGGTTTGCATCGCGTGATGCTCCGACATCCAAAAGCGTGTATACCCCAGTGCTTCCGCGTGTTGCGCGAGCTCGACCGAATGATCGAGTGCTTCGGCAGCCGTTGCGCCTTCAGCCACCGGCGATTGATCGAGAACGGAAAGTCGCAATCCAGGCAAGGTCTTCTCCATGTGTACCGCTCTTCAAATAGATGGAAAGGATTGCCGAAAGACGCATGCGGAGCAGCGCCGCAGCCTATGATCGGGGCATGACGAACGGCGCGCACATGACGAAACTCGCGGGCTGGGGCGCGAACCTGCGGGCCGACTGCCTCCTTGCCGAGCCCGCATTCCATTCTGAGGTGGCGGCTCTCCTTGACCGAGCGGGCACGGTCGCGCGCGGTTTAGGCCGCTCTTACGGCGACTGCGCCATCAACGCGGGCGGCCAGGTCATGGGCACCACCCGCATGGATCGCTTTCTCGCCTTCGACGAAGCCACAGGCACACTACTATGCGAGGCGGGCGCGAGCCTTGAGGACATCATCCGCACCTTTGCCCCGCGCGGCTGGTTTCCCATGATCACTCCGGGGACCAAGTTCGTGACCGTGGGCGGCTGCATTGCGAATGACATCCACGGCAAAGCGCACCATGCGCAAGGCTCTTTCTCCAACTGCGTCGACGCCATGACAGTCCTGCTCGCGAGCGGCGAGGTGGTCACCGCCAGCCGCGAGGAGCACCCTGACCTTTTCTGGGCCACCTTTGGGGGAGTGGGCCTGCTCGGCTTCGTGCTAACGGCCGCCATCCGCCTGCGCAAGATCGAGACCACGTACTTCCATCAAAAATCGATCCGCGTCGGCAACCTCGACGAGATGTTGGCCGCGCTCGATGAAAGCGACCACAAGTATCCGTACTCCGTGGCGACGCTCGATGTCCTCGCGACCGGAGCACAGCTGGGCCGTGGCGTTCTTACGGTCGGCGACCACGCGAGCCTCGGCGATCTACCGCCGAAGCTCGCCCACGACCCGCTGCGTGTCTCGGGGTCTCCGAAGCTCACCGTGCCGTTCGACTTCCCGGAGTGGACGCTGAACGCGCTCTCAATCCGCGTGGTCAATGCAGCGATCCAGCAGATCCAGGCAAGCGCCCCGGCGCTCGGCCATTATGAAACCTTTTTCTACCCGCTCGACAAGATTGCCCAATGGAATCGCGGCTATGGGCGGCGCGGCTTTACCCAGTACCAGTTCGTGATTCCGTTTGAAAGCGGCCGGGAGCGGCTGCGCGCCATCCTCACCACGATCCTGAGCTCCGGGCAGATGCCGTTTCTCAACGTGCTGAAACGCATGGGCAGGGAAAGCGGCGGAGTCCTGTCGTTTCCGCGCGAGGGCTATACCTTTGCCATCGACTTCCCGGTAAGGGGAAACACGAGGGCGCTGGTGCGCCGGCTCGACGCCATGGTGATCGAAGCCGGAGGCCGCATCTATCTCGGCAAGGACTCCTATACAGAAGCAGCGGCGTTCCGCACCATGTACCCCGAAGTGGAAGGATGGCTCCAGACCAAAGCCAAGTACGACCCCCAGCGCGTGTTTACGTCCAACCTGGGGCGGAGGCTGGGGTTGGCTTAGACCAAGAGCCCCGAACCATTTTGCGCATACCTTTGGTCCGCCGACCATCGCTCGTTGATAATACGCATCGATGAACGCATACCGCTGGATTGTGGGTTTCGGCTTGCCATTTGCTGTGCTGATTATCAGCACAGCTCGGCAAAAAGATTGCGCGAGGCCCCGGATGGGAGGTCGTTGATTTCTATGTTGTCGACCAGCTTTCCCTGGCAGCAGTGGCCGATGCGGCTTCCAGCATCATTGCCGCTCACAAGCCGGGAACGCCGGTTCAGAGTGCAGGCCTCGTTTGGGGCAACCTAGGCATACTCTTTATTGGAATCATCCTCTTCTTTTTCGGACAGTCCTTCTGGCAGGATTACCGGCCCGGAAACAACAGCTACAAAGCAAAAGTTTTTGTTAGAATCACGATCATATTCGATGCTATAGGGTTCCTTGCGCTTGCAGGTGCATCTCTCCTGTTGGCTACTTAAATGAAGGGAAGGTACCATGCCGACGAAGCAAATAATTGCGGTCGGCCTCGTGATGTCGGGAGCTGTCGCGGGGTTTGTCGGTGCGGTCCTTATCGAACCGGTGGTGATCGGCGCAGGGGCCTTTATTGCCGCGATCGGGGCTGCTATGCGTTTCGCGGACCGGCGTGCAACAGCGCAGCGCATCTAAAGAAGCATATTTGCAGGGAATAATATTTGAGATCGAGCCCGGTGTGTCTGCCGGGCTTTTGTGTTGTCCCACAACCGGACAAATACGCTGCTCATAAATTACGCGACTGCAAATGCTATACTGCACACGCCTATGCTGGAGCAAAGACTGAACGAAGGCGCCAGCTTGCTGACAAGCGCCGCCCCTTTTACAGGGACGACCGCGCGCGCGGTCAGCCCGCGCCCTTTGTGCGTCGACCTTGACGGTACCCTGGTGAAAAACGACACGCTGGTCGATTCGCTCCTGGTTATGGTGCGGACCCACAGTCATGCGCTTCTACGGATTCCCGGCTGGATCGCGAAAGGGAAAGCGACGCTCAAGCGCGAAGTCACTGAGCGCGTTCAACTCGACGTTCCGCATCTGCCCTATAACAGGCCACTGCTCGCATTTCTTGAGAAGGAACGCGGCCGTGGGCGCAGCCTGTACCTGGCGACAGGGGCTGACCGCGTCCTGGCCGAACGGGTGGCCGCGCATGTGGGGCTGTTCGACGGCGTGCTTGCAAGCGATGGCGCGATTAATCTGACAGGTCACAACAAGCTTGCATCGTTTCAGCAACGCTTCGGTGAAGGTGGCTTCGACTATATCGGCAACGCCAGTCCCGATGTACCATTGTTGGTCCACGCCGGCACGGCACTGGTAGCAAATCCCGATGGCACCCTGCGCCGCGCGATGCGCCAAGGACGGTTTACCCCGGCACAGCAGTTCATCGATAAAGCATCAACCATTCAGGCGTTCCGTCGCGCCATGCGCGTCCACCAGTGGGCGAAGAACGTCCTGATTTTCGTTCCACTGCTTCTGGCTCATGCGCTCAACACCCACTCGGTGCTGCAGGCAGTGGCGGCGTTCTTTTGTTTTTCTTTGTGTGCGTCCTCCACCTACATCGTCAACGATCTCCTCGATATTGAAGCCGATCGCCGTCATCCACGCAAACGCCGCCGTCCCTTCGCCGCGGGCGATCTCCAAGCCAAAACCGGTGTCCTTCTTTCAGGCGCGCTGCTTCTATCCTCATTCGTGATCGCGATCCTGCTTCCGGGCGCGTTTCTGGGCTACCTGCTGCTGTATCTCGTCAGCACGCTGTCTTATTCGCTCTATCTCAAGCGCGTCGTACTCGTCGATGTGGTGCTCCTGTCGGGCTTGTACACGCTGCGCCTGCTGGCTGGGGCCGCGGCAACCTCTATCCTGATCTCGCCCTGGCTGGCGGCTTTTTCCGTATTTCTGTTTCTTTCGCTCGCCATTGTCAAACGGTTTGCTGAGCTCCAGAACATCCGCGCCGCGGGCCAGATTCCCTCCAATGGCCGGGGGTATCTGCTCAGCGACACGGAGCAGATGCGCTCCTTTGGGACGGCAAGCGCTTACGCCGCGGTCGTTGTCTTTTCGCTTTACATCAGCGCCGCTGAAGTGACGAGCCTGTACGCGCATCCGCAGCGCATGTGGCTCATTACGCCCATCATGATTCTTTGGATCAGCCGCGTGTGGCTGCTGGCCAGCCGGGGCGAGCTGGATGAGGACCCGGTCATCTTCGCGGTTACTGACCGCATGAGCCTTCTTTTAGGTTTTGCTGCTGTGTGCGTCCTGCTTCTCGCTATCATCTAAGTGGTGCCGTACGTCGCGGCACTGAACGGAAGGAAGCACATGCCCTCCATCCTGGCTGAAAAGCCTGCCGTACAACCCTCCTTTGAGTCCTGGGGCCGCTACCCCAAGCTGCTGGCCGACCTGCGTCCGCTGTCCTGGACCACCGATTTCCCCCCGCGCGAAGCCCCGCGCGGTCCTATGCTGCCGGTTGGGGCCGGGCGCTCCTACGGCGACGTATGCCTGCTTGAAGATGGGACGCTGCTCCATGCACGCGGCATGGACCACATGCTTCACTTCGATCCCGCTACGGGCATCCTGCGCTGCGAAGCCGGGGTGATGCTGTCTGAAATCCTCGACTTTGCCGTGCCGCTCGGCTTCTTTTTACCCGTCACGCCCGGCACCAAGTACGTCACGGTCGGCGGCGCAATCGCGAACGACATCCATGGCAAAAACCATCACATCGCCGGCACTTTCGGCGCGCATGTGCTGCGCTTCGAGCTGGTGCGCTCGGACGGCTCCCGCCTGATCTGCTCGCACCGCGAAAACCGCGACTGGTTCGCCATGACCATCGGCGGCATGGGCCTGACCGGCCTCATTACCTGGGCCGAAGTGCGCTTGCGGCCCATCGTTTCGCGCCGCATCAACTACCGGGGCGACAAGTTCGTCGGCATCAACGAGTTCATCGAGCTGTCTCGGCAGGCGGCCAATGTCGAATACACGGTTTCCTGGATCGACTGCGTCTCCACCGGCAAGAACTTCGCGCGCGGCATCTTCATGCAGGGCACCCACTCGGAGCTCCCCGAGCCGCTCACCCGTTCCAAGGAGCCGAAACTGGTTTTCCCCCTCGACTTGCCGGAGTGGGCGCTGAATAAATACTCGATCGGCCTGTTCAACTTCGCCTACTACAACAAGCAGCGGGCGAAAACCGTCACGAGCCTGATGGACTACGAGCCCTTCTTTTACCCGCTCGACTCCGTGCTGAAATGGAATCGCATGTATGGCAAAAAGGGGCTGCTGCAGTTCCAGTGCGTGCTGCCGCCGGACGACGACCAGCGCGGCATTACGCAGATCATGAAGGCGATCACCTCGTCCGGGCTGGCGTCGTTCCTCGCCGTGCTCAAGGTGTGCGGCGACGTTCCCTCGCCCGGCTTTATGAGTTTTCCTAAGCCCGGCATCACACTTGCGCTCGACTTTCCCATCCGCGAGGAGGTTTCATTCGACCTGCTGGAGCGGCTTGCGAACATCACGCTCGAGCACGGCGGCAGGATGTACCCGGCCAAGGATGCGACCATGACCGCGGCCCAGTACCAGGCCTTCTACCCGCAGTGGCAGCAGTTCGCGCAGTATGTCGACCCTGCGTTCGACTCGGCATTCTGGCGGAGGGTCACGGGGCGTGGCTAGGCACCCGGCGGTTGTCCCCAACAAAGTCCTGATTCTCGGCGCAACTTCCGCCATCGCCCAGGCCACGGCGCGTCTGTTGGCCGACCGGGGCGCGAGCTTTTTCTTGGTCGCGCGCGACCCCTACAAGCTCGGCGCGGTGGTCAGCGATCTGCAAACACGCGGCGCGAAAGCGGTTTTCTCTTTAACCGCCGACCTCGACAACTTCGACACTCACGCGTCCATGGTGCAATCGGCAGTGCAGATCCTGGGCACGATCGACATGGCTTTGCTGGCTCATGGCGTGCTCGGCGACCAAAAAATCGCGGAACGGGATTTCGTTGCGGCCGACGCAATCTACCGGACGAATTTCACCTCCCCGGCCTCGTTTATTACCCTGCTCGCCAACTACTTCGAGGACCGGGGGACAGGCTGCCTGGCCGTGATCTCGTCGGTCGCGGGCGACCGCGGGCGCAAAAGCAATTATGTCTATGGAGCATCGAAGGGCGCGCTCAGCATCCTGCTTGACGGCGTGCGCAATCGCGTGGATCGCGCCGGGGTGCAGGTGCTCACGATCAAACCCGGCTTCGTCGCCACGCCCATGACAGCCCACCTCCCCCGCGGGCCATTGTTCGCCGAGCCCCGTGCTATTGGTCGGGGCATCCTGCGCGCTGTCGCTTCACGCCGCGACACGGTGTACCTCCCCGGCTTTTGGCGGCTTATCATGTTCGCCGTGCGCGGCATTCCGGGGCGCATTTTCAAGAACATGAATATGTAAGCCGCTTAAGGCGCGGCTCTCATGCACCAAGAGCCGGGAAAGGTGGTTTCCACATGCAATCCCATGAAACTTCGCCCACCGGCGTCGAGCTGCGCCGTAACCGGTTTTTATTTCTTTTGCTTGTCGGCCTCCTCTGCGCTTGGGTTCTCTCCCTACCGATGTTTCCCACGCAGGACGGCCCGGCGCACAAGTTTTACGGCAGCGTACTCGCCCATGAAATCTTCGATCACGTACAGAACCCGGCTTACCATGTGCGCCTGCCTGTGCCTCCTTATGCTGCTCACGACTACTTTCTCGCGTTTGGCTCGCGGGTGATAAGCCTGGACTTAGCGGAAAAGCTGTTCATCTGCATTATCATCGTCGCAACCGCGGCAGGGGTGCGTTTGTGCTGCGGCAGCATGGGCGGCACAGGCCCCTGGGCTTCCCTGTTTATCGTTCCTCTTTTATTTCATTGGTCCTTGGCAATGGGATTCCTGAACTACGCTTTCGGCCTGGCGCTTATGCTGCTCTGCTTCCACTTTTGGCTGCGGGCGCAAAGCGGCAAACGCTTTTGGTGGATGGGGTTCCTGCTGCTTCTCCCGGTTCTGACCCTCACTCACCCAGTTCCTCTCCTTATGTTGTTCATCTTGTGCGCCTACGACCTTGCAACGGCAGTCAGTGTGCGCAAGCCACCTCTTTCCTGGCGAAGCGGCACGGCCATCGAGGATATCGTTGCGCTTGGCTGCCTTGGTTGTGCGCTTGCGTATCCGGTTTTCTACACCGATGCGGAGCGCAGCAGCCGAGAGGTGCAGCGCTCGTTTTTCCAGCTTCACACCTATATCAATGAGCTGCTTTTGACCGGTCTCTCACCGTTCTACCGGCACGCGGCGGTGTTTTCGCCGGTAACGCTTTACCGTGCGATGATCTGGTGCATTCTCGCGGGCGCGTTGGTTTTAGGCGCTCGAGGTTTGCGGACTCGCTGGCGCTCACGCGCACTCACACGCCCCGATTGTATGTTGCTCGCCGCAGTGGCCTTGTTCCTTATCATCCCGCTCATGCCGGACTCGATCAACGGCGCACTCGACTTTTTTATCCGCATGCTGCCCATGGTATGGGTGCTTACTTTGTTCGCTGCCGGCCAGGCGCTTTCCACACCCAGAATGCGCCGCCTTCTCAGCGTGCTTGCGATTGCATGCACAGCGATCGCCTTAGTGCCGGCTGAACTTTCTATGCGGTCTCTGGCAAGGGAGCTTGCCGCAACGGAGCAGCTGCGCCTTCCGCCTCAACGGCACGCCTTGCTTCTTTCCCTGGCTGATCCCGAGTCCTCCGCTCAAGGTCGATCGCACATGACATTCGATCCTTATCTTTGGAGCGGCCTGGTCCCGATGCTGCATGCACACGACATCGTGATGAACAGCCCGTGGATCGACTCCAATTATTTACCGCTCGCGCCCGGGCCAGATCCGAAGATGCTCTACAACATCCTCAGCTCGCGCCGCGAGCGGGAAGACATCGACCAGCACGATGGCGATCTGAGCCATTTTCCCATTGCTGAACAACAAACGGCACTGCATAACGCCGATTTCATCCTTGCCGTACGCGGAAAGTCCGGACAAAGTGATTTATTCAGCCAACTCGGATTGCTGGCGCGAAATTATCGATGCGAGCCGGCCGGCATCTATCTTCTATGCACTGCATATTGAAGTTGTGAGCTTTTGGGGAAGGTGCCTCACGGGCCGCCCAGGCCTGCAAGGGTGCCGTGATTAACTAGATACATGTAGAGGCTTTCCGCCGTTTCATCATCCCCCTACGGTGTACCGCACCAAAAACGCATGCGCGCTCGACTCTGCGCATTTTATCCGGAGACGTTGACGCACTATGTGGATTGTCCGCCTCGCACTGCGCCAGCCTTATACGTTTACCGTTCTGGCGCTGCTGCTGTTTCTTCTCGGTCCCCTTGTTATCGCGACCACCCCGACCGATATTTTCCCGAATATCGATATTCCCGTGATCGCGATTATTTGGAACTACTCCGGCCTGTCCGCGGAGCAAATGTCCACCCGTATCGTGCTTCAATCCGAGCGGACCCTGACGACCACGGTCAACAACATTGAGCACATCGAATCGCAATCCCTCTACGGCATCGGCGTCGTCAAGGTCTTTTTTCAGCCGAACGTCAACATCGGCGATGCCAACGCCCAGATCACAGCCATCTCGCAGACGCAGCTGCGCCAGCTGCCCCAGGGCACCACACCGCCGCTGATTCTGCAGTACTCCGCCTCAAGCGTGCCCATCATCCAGCTGGGCCTGTCCGGCCAGGGCTTGAGCGAGCAGCAGCTCAACGACTTCGGCCTCAACTTCATCCGCACCCAGCTGGTCACCGTACCCGGCGCGGGCATTCCCTATCCATACGGCGGCAAGCAGCGGCAAATTCAGGTCGACCTCAACCTCCAGGCGCTCCAGTCCAAGGGCCTCGCCCCGTCCGATATCGTTTCCACCGTCGCGGCGCAAAACCTGATCTTGCCTTCGGGCACGCTCAAGGTGCAGGATTTTGAGTACCAGGTCGAAACCAACTCCGCGCCTTCCACCATCGAGGGCCTCAACGACCTGCCGGTCCGCGCCGTGAACGGCAACATGGTGTACATGCGCGACGTCGCCCATGTGCGCGACGGCTTCCCGCCGCAAACCAATATCGTGCGCGTCAACGGCCAGCGCGCTTCGCTAATCTCCGTCATAAAAACCGGCAACTCATCGACGCTCGACATCGTCGCCGGCGTCCGCGCGGCGCTGCCCAACCTCCTCACCCAGCTTCCGCCGCAGCTGCGGATCACCCCGTTGGGAGACCAGTCCGTTTTTGTGCGGGCCTCCATCAACGGCGTCGCACGCGAAGCACTGATCGCCGCGCTCCTTACCGCGCTCATGATCCTGCTTTTCCTGGGCTCGGTCCGTTCCACCATCATTGTCGCGGTCTCTATCCCACTCGCGATGATCTGCTCGCTCCTTCTTCTCGCGGCGCTCGGCGAAACGATCAATATCATGACGCTCGGCGGTTTGGCGCTCGCGGTCGGCATCCTCGTCGACGACGCAACCGTTGAAATCGAAAACATCAACCGCAATGTCGAGGAAGGCAAGCCGATCGAACAGGCCATTCTCGACGGCGCGGCGCAGATCGCCCTGCCCGCCCTTGTGTCCACGCTTTGCATCTGCATCGTGTTTGTACCGATGTTTTTCCTTTCGGGCGTGGCGAAGTACCTTTTTGTGCCCTTGGCCGAGGCTGTTGTATTCGCCATGCTCGCTTCCTACGTGCTTTCGCGGACCATCGTCCCCACCATGGCGATTTATCTGCTGAAGGAGCCTGACGAAGCGCAAGCGGAAGGCGCGAGAAAGAGCCGCAATCCGTTTGTTCGGTTTCAAAGGGGATTTGAGCGCGGGTTTGAGCGGGTCCGGCTCGCCTACCAGTCAACCCTTGAGCTCTGCATCCTGCGGCCCGCTATTTTTATGCTGCTGTTTTTCGGTTTCACCCTTACCTCGGCGGCGCTTTTGTTCCCGTTTCTCGGGCAGGACTTCTTCCCTTCCGTCGATGCCGGCATCTTTACCCTGCACCTGCGTGCCCGCACCGGCACCCGCATCGAGGAGACCGCACGTTTGTGCGACCAGGTCGACCAAACCATCCGCGAGGTAGTTCCCGCCGCCGAGCTCACCACCATCATCGACAACATCGGCCTGCCGTACTCGGGCATTAACCTGACTTACTCGAACTCCGCGCCCGTCGGCACCTCCGACGCCGACATCCAGGTGTCGCTCGCTAAAAAGCACCACCCGTCCGAGGGCTACGTGGAGAAGCTGCGCGGCGTGCTTGCAGAACGCTTCCCCGGCACGACCTTCTACGAGCTGCCGGCTGACGAAACCACGCAGATCCTGAACTTCGGCCTGCCCGCGCCCATCGACATCCAGATAACCGGTCCCAACCTCACCGGCAACCGCGACTTCGCCACCCGCCTCCTGTCGAAGCTGCAGTATGTCCCAGGCACGGCGGATTTGCGCATCCAGCAGCCCTTCAACGCGCCCCGCTTATACGTCGATGTGGACAGGAGCAAGGCTTCCCAGCTGGGGCTGCGGCAAAACGACATTACGCAAAGCCTGCTGTCGGCCACCAGCGGTTCATTTCAAACCAACCCTACCTACTATCTCGACCCGAAAAACAACGTTTCCTACAACATCGCGGTACAGTCGCCGCAGTACAACCTCGACACCTTCAACGATCTGGCGAACATCCCCATCACACCCAGCGGCACCACCACCACCGGCGCAGGCAATGCCGGGGGCTCGCCGGGCGCCCCTGCCCCGGTCAACACCACAGCACCGACATCGCTTGCCGCCATCATGCCGTCGAGTTCGATCACCGGCCCGCGACCGCCGCAAATCCTCGGCAACCTGGCCACCTTTACGCAGGGGTCTGAGATGGCCACGGTCACGCACTACAACATTCAGTCGGCCATCGACATTTACGGCAATGTTTCCCGCAGCGATCTTGACGGTACGGATAAGCGCATCGAAAAGATCATTGCCGGCATGAAAGATGGACTGCCGCACGGCTCGCGGCTTGTTGTGCGCGGTCAGGTGCAAACCATGCACACTTCGTTCCGGAGCTTATATTTCGGGCTGCTGGGCTCGGTCATACTTATCTATCTCCTGATCGTCGTAAATTTTCAAAGCTGGCTGGACCCATTCATCATCGTCGCGGGCTTGCCCGCCGCCATCTCCGGCATCGTGTGGATGCTTTTCCTTACGGGAACGCACGTCAGCGTACCCGCGCTTACCGGGGCCATTATGTGCATGGGCGTGGCGACCTCCAACTCCATCCTTGTGGTCACCTTTGCGCGCGACTACCTCATCTCGCATCCGGGTGAGGCGGTGGAGTCCGCCGTCGCGGCCGGCACCACGCGGTTTCGTCCCGTCATCATGACGGCCCTCGCCATGATGATCGGCATGGTGCCCATGGCGCTGGGCCTGGGCGACGGCGGCGAGCAGAATGCCCCGCTCGGCCGTGCCGTGATCGGCGGCCTCTTATTCGCCACGATCTCCACCCTTTTGTTCATCCCCACGTTCTTCAGCATCATTCACAGCTTCCTCGAACGCCGCCGCGTCGCGCGTGAAAAGCGGACAGAGGGGCATGAGGTCCACGCATGAGCACTTCCTTGCAAGCCAAACAAGACGCACCCTCCCACGAAGGCGAAGCCGAACGCCCCAAACCGCTCGGGGCGGGCAGGGCTGTTCTTATCGTGGCAGTCGGTCTTGTTCTGGCGGTCGTTTTCACGGTTCTCGGTATTGTGCCCCGGCTCCGCGCCCAAAAACAGCTCGCGCAGCAGACAAACGCCGCCGCCGCGCCCGATGTCCTGATCGCAAAGCCCACCGTGGGCAAACCGGATGACACGCTGATGTTGCCCGGCGCGCTCCAGGCCTATGTGGAAGCGCCCATCTACGCCCGCACCTCGGGCTATCTGCGCCGTTGGTACTTCGACATCGGCGCGCATGTGCGTAAAGGGCAAATGCTTGCCGTGATTGAAAGCCCTGAAGTGGATGAGCAGCTGCGGCAGGCCCGCGCCGATCTCGCCACCTTTGAGGCCAATGCCGGGAATGCTCAAATCCAGGCCAGACGCTACCAGGCTTTGCTGGACCAGAACGCTGTGTCCGCGCAGGACCGCGATACCTTTGTCACCTCCCAAGTCGCCACCAATACCCAGGTGCAAAGCGCCCGCGCCAACGTGCAGCGGCTTGAGGCGCTGGTGGGCTTTGAGCGGGTCTATGCGCCCGTCGACGGCGTTGTGACCGCACGCTACATCGACACGGGTCAGCTCATCAATGCCGGGGCCGGAGCGCAGCTGTTTTCAGTCGCGCAGGAAAGCACCTTGCGCGTGTACGTATCCGTACCGCAGGTAGACTCGCTCGGCGCGAAGCGGGGCGTCCCCGCGCAGATTTCCATGGCGGAATACCCGGGCCGCACCTTTACCGGGCATATCGTACGTACCGCCGATGCCATCGACCCTACCACCCGCACACTCCTGGTGGAGGTGGACGTGGACAACCGCAAAGGCGAGCTGAAGCCGGGCGCGTACGGCATGGTGACCCTGCACCTGAACACCGGCGTCCAAACCATGATCATTCCCGTGCCCACGCTTATCTTCCGCGCCCAGGGCTTGCAGGTGGCCACTGTTGTCAACGGTAAAACCAGGCTGGTGCCTGTCACCGTGGGCCAGGACGACGGGCGCGTGGTGCAGATCGTGACCGGGCTCACCGCCGACGCCGAGGTAATCCAGAACCCGCCCGATTCCATTCTGGACGGCGAGGCGGTCCACATCGTTCAGCCCAAAAACGCGCAGGGCTCAAGCGGCACCGGCAGCCAGGGTGCTCAGCAGCAGACCGGCTCGCAGCAAACCGGCCAGGAAGCGGACTCGGCGGCAACCAAGCAATCCGGAGGCGGCAAGTGAGGCTGCGCCGCTTTGTTCCCAAATGGTATGCGGAGAGTGCCCAGCTGAAAAAAAGGGTCATCCTGAACGGAGTGAAGGACCTGCTTTCGTCCGGTTCACAGCACAAGCAGGTCCTTCGTCGCGCCGCTCCTCAGGATGAGCCGTCTTTGCATTTGAAGTTCGCACTTTCCTTGCGTTCTCTCAGAGTATTTCCCCTGCTCGCCCTCGCAGGCTGCACCGTAGGCCCCAACTACCACGTCCCGACCTCCGCCCCGCCCACGCCTGCCTACCGGACCCTGCCGCCCCCGCCGGGCGACTGGAAGCCCGCCGTCCCCGCCGACGCACTCGCGCGCGGCGAGTGGTGGCTTCCTTTCGGCGACCCCATGTTGACCGATCTTGAGAACCGCCTCACCGGGGGCAATCTTCAGATTCAGGCCGCGCTTGAAAACTTCAACTCCGCTACCGCGGCCGTGCGGCAGGCGCGCGCCGACTTCTACCCTACTGTTTCCCTGGGCCCGCAGATTTCACGCGACCGGCTTTCCCTGCACCGGCCTACCCTAACGCCGACGCTTTCATCGCTTTCGGTCACCCAATACAACGATTTTGTGCTGACCGGCTCCGCCAGCTGGCAGCCTGACTTTTGGGGACGCGTGCGCCGGGAGGTGGAAGCCCAGCGCTCCAATGCGCAAGCTCTCGCGGGAGATGCAGCCAACGTCGAGTTGGCCGTCCGGACCGAGCTCGCGGTCGATTACTTCCAGCTGCGCGGGCTGGACGCCCAGCAGGAACTGCTCGACGCGACTCTGGGCAGTTTCAAGGGGTTTCTCGACCTCACGGAGCGGCGCTATCGCGGCGGCGTGGCCACGGAGGCCGACGTAACGCTTGCACAAACACAGCTGGCTACAACGCAAACGCAGGACACCGACGTCGCCATCGCGCGGGCACAGTATGAGCACGCCATCGCCACACTGCTGGGAGTGTCCGCTTCGTCCTTCAGCCTCGCGCCCATGCCCCAAACCACGCGCGTACCCGACATCCCGGTCGGCGTGCCGTCGGAGCTGCTGGAGCGCCGCCCGGATATCGCCGCCGCCGAACGCCGAGCGGAAGCCGCCAACGCGCAGATCGGCGTCGCCGTCGCCGCCTATTACCCCAACATCTCCCTGTCCGGCGGCGGCGGGTTTGAAAGCGGCGAGCCCGGCAACTGGATCCAGGGCCCGAGCGAGTTGTGGTCGATCGGCGCATCGGCCATCGAAACCATCTTCGACGGGGGCCGCCGCAGGGCTGTCACCGACCAGGCCCGCGCCAACTACCGCTCCACCGCCGACAACTACCGGCTGACCGTGCTGAACAGCTTTCAGGAGGTGGAGGACAACCTGAGCGCCCTGAACGTGCTTGCCACGGAACAAGGCTCGGCCGCGCAGTCCGTGACCGCCGCCACGCAGTCCCTCTCGCTCAGTACCATCCGCTACAAGGGCGGCGTGGCGACCTATCTTGAAGTGTTGACCTCGCAGCAGGCGCAGCTCACCAACCGCCGCACGGTCGAGGACATCACCACGCGCCGCTTCGTCGCAAGCGTCCAATTGATTTCCGCGCTCGGCGGGGGCTGGGATCGGGCAAAGCTGCCGAAGACGCCGTAGGAACGCACTCCGAAAACCGGCAGTGTACATCGCTTGTATGTACACTGGAAGTGTGGACAATGCTGTTGACTTCCAGTGGGACGAGGGCAACACCGACCACATTGCGCTTCACAATGTAACTGCTGAAGAAGTGGAGCAAGCCCTCAGAAACAATCCAGTGTTCCTGAAAACCGAGGAACGTAATGGAGAGCGTCGCGATACTCATCTTGGTGTCAGCGAAAGCGGCAAGTTGATGCTGATTTTCACTACGCCCCGGCACGGCAAAGTACGGGTCGTCACGGCATGGAAAGCCAACAGGAAATGGAGATCGATATGGAAAAGCATTCAGACATAGATTTCAAACTGGATATGCCCAAATTTGCGACAGAAGCAGAAGAAGCTGCCTGGTGGCCGACACAGGAAGATAAGCTGTTGGAGATTTTCAAGAATGCGGCTGAAAACGGCACGCTTCGCCGAGGCAACGGCAAAGTAAAGCCGTCCGAACCGATCACCCTGCGTATGGACGCGGAAGACCTGAAGCTGGCAAAAAATCAGGCAGCCCGCGAAGGTCTCCCCTATCAGACTTACATCAAATCGTTGCTGCACAAAGCGCTGGAAGCAGCGCAGCAGCGTTGCCTGTAAGAAACGCTGCGGGACCGTTGTGAGCACCGAAACAGCCTTATGCCCAAGAGGGTGCAAGCGGGCGGCCCGAAGGTAAATGCCCGCCTCGTTCCCCCGCATTCAACTAACCACCGTACAATCATCCCCAGATATGAACCGCTTTTCCGACTGGCTCCTCGCCGATATTAAGCTGCCGAAAGGCGTCCAAAGCCGCCCCGAGCCCGAGCACCCCTGGTGGCGCGTCATGTGCCTTACCGGCGTCGATTATTTCTCGACACTCGGCTACCAGCCCGGCATCGCTTTCTTGGCCGCGGGGCTGCTTTCACCCGTTGCTACGTTGGTTTTGGTGCTGGTGACCCTGTTCGCCGCTCTGCCTTTGTACAGCCGCGTCGCCGAGGCCAGCCCTCATGGGCAGGGCTCCATCGCCATGCTTGAAAAGTTGTTCCCGCGTTGGGGCGGCAAAGTGTTCGTGCTGGTTCTGCTCGGCTTCGCCACCACAGACTTCATGATCACCATGACGCTGTCGGCCGCCGATGCCGCGGCGCACTTCATCAACAACCCATATGCCCCGCACTGGCTGCACAGCCAGATGTTGGTGACCATGCTGCTCCTCGCGGGCTTGGGTGCCGTCTTCCTGAAAGGCTTCAAAGAGGCGATCGGCATCGCGACCGGGCTTGTCGTGGTGTACCTCGCGTTGAACGCTGTTGTAACAGTGGTGACCGTTCGGGCCGCGTTCGCTCATCCCGCGCTGCTGGGCAACTGGAAGCACGCCCTGTTTACGCAGCATGGGTCGGTGTTCGGCATGGTGGGGGCTTCGCTTATCCTCTTTCCGCAGCTCGCGTTGGGTTTGTCCGGCTTTGAGACCGGCGTTGCCGTCATGCCGCTCATCGCGCCCGACGAGCTTAAACAGCGCATCGCCAACACGCGCAAACTGCTCTCTACCGCAGCCATCATCATGAGCGTGTTCCTCATGGCGACCAGCATCACCAGCACCCTGCTTATCCCCGCAAAGGCCTTCGCGGAGGGCGGCCCGGCAAACGGCCGCGCCATGGCATATCTTGCGCACCAGTACCTCGGCAACGCCTTCGGGACGGCCTACGATCTTTCCACCATCCTGATCCTTGCGTTTGCGGGCGCGTCCGCCATGGCTGGCCTCCTCAACCTCATTCCGCGCTACCTGCCGCGTTTCGGCATGGCCCCTGAGTGGGCCCTGGCTTCGCGCCCTCTCGTGCTTGTCTTCATGGGCATCGCCGCGCTTGTCACGGTGTTGTTCCATGCAAATGTCGACGCACAAGGCGGCGCATACGCCACCGGTGTACTGGTGCTGTTCACTTCTGCCGCCATCGCCGTCACGCTTTCCTTTTGGGGGCGGCCTAGCGGGTATGGCTATCTCCTCATTGCGGGCATTTTCATTTACACCACCGTGCTCAACATCCACGAGCGGCCTGACGGTCTCAAGATTTCTTCATTCTTTATTCTCGCCATCATCGTGGTTTCGCTCCTTTCACGCGCGCTGCGCTCCACTGAGCTGCGCATTACCGGCATCACCTTTTCCCCACAAGCCCAAGCTCTGCTGGCGCTGGATGAGGATCAGATCATCCGCATCATCGCCCGCTCACCCCGTCCTTCCTACGAAAATGAAACCGCGGAAGAACTCGACGCTATCGACCGTTTCGTGCGCGAGCGCTATGGGCTCAAGCCGGATGAGTGCCTGTACTTTTTCGAGGTTACTCATACCGATGCATCCGAGTTCGAGCAGAACCTGTGCGTGGAAGGCCGCGAGCTGGGCCGGAACAAGATCCTGTATGCCAAGAGTCCGGTGATTGCCAATTCCATCGCGGCGCTCTTGATGGAGGTTGAAAAGCGCACCGGCAAGATTCCTCACGGCTACTTCAAGTGGAAGGAAGGCAACCCGGTCAACAATGTGTTCAAGTACCTGTTCCTGGGCGAGGGCGACATTGCGCCCGTCGCGCATGAGGTGCTGCGCCGGGCAATTCCCGATGCAAGCCACCGGCCGATCATCCACGTCAGTTAGTGCGCTCCAGGACGGCATCGCACAGCTGCTCCGCGTAGCTTGCACGCATGGTGCTGCGGCCGCAAAATACATGCGCTACCCGGTACCCGCGCTGGGTGAACCAGCGCGTGAAACCGAAAGTGTCGCCCCTCACCACGTTGGCGTCCAAGGCGTCGGCAGCCTTCCAGTCGCGCGTAATCTCGGCATCCGGACCCTCCTCAAAAGTGCTCACCACGATTACGTCCGGATGCCGTGCCAGCGTTTCCCCGACGGTCTGGTAGTTGCGATCGGCAGTGCTCCAGGACCAATACCGGTGCGGCGGCTGGTTGAAGTAAATGTTGCGATCGAAGTAAAACAATGGTGCGCTGCTGAAGTAGTAATACCCCGCGATGCGCGCATCCGGGCCGAGGCTGCGCAGGTACTCCGCGGTTTCCCGTGCGGGCGAGTAGGGATACCGCTGCTGCGTCAGCAGAGTGTGCGCGGTCCAGCCGACCTGCTCCACGCATATAAGCAGCAGCAGCGCCGCCGTGCTTCGCTCAAGCCATCGCAACCGGCCGGGTGCCGTAGGCCAGGTAAGCCACGCACTCACCACGAAGCCGGTAAACACCGTACCGATATGGCGCGGCGCGATGTACAGCGAGCTGAACACCAACGCCATCAGAGCCCATGGCAGCAGCCCAGCAGCGCGCCGTCCCGCGCATGCCTGCGCCGCCACCCCCAGGAGAAGCGCAAGCGCCAGCAAGGGCGACCGGGACAGCGGAAACGTGAGCACCCCACCGATGCGCGCGACGCGGTTCCACACCTTCGCCGCGCCATGCCGGATGTGCACCGCTGGAGCCGTGGGCGGCAAGCCGGCCATCGACAGCTTATACACCGGCGTTTGTTCGGAGAGGTGAATCCCAAGCGGCCTGATCAACCTCACCAGGGAGTTGTGCACATTGCTGCCTGCCTGGAAGTCGACATCGGGAGCGGGCGAGCCGGTAAAAACAGCCGCGCCCCAGAAAACAAGGAGCAATCCGAAGGCAGGCAGCGCAGCACGGACCCGCCACCTGCGGGGCGCTGCGAGTACGAGCCCGGCGGACAAGAGAAGCCCGTGAACGCTGAGGTTCGCCAGCACCCCCAGAAGCAGCGCCAGCCTCCAGGGTCGAGGCCTGGATGCGCGCAGGAGCGCCGCCGCAGGGAATGTCAATATGGCAAATAAGCAATACGAGCGCGCAACGATCCCATCCTGAAAGAAGAGGAAAAACGTGAACGGCAAGAACAGCCGCACCGCCCGGGGGAACGGCGCGAACCGCAGAAGCACCGCCATGGCGGCCGCCTCGATCCCCGCGACCAACCATCGCGCCCCGGTAAATGAGAGGTGCGCCGCCTGCAGCAGCTTCAAAAAGGCATGCCAGGCCCCACCCGTGCCTTCATAGTGCAGGCTACGGAGGAACAGCTGCCTCCAGCCCACACCGCCCGCAAGCATCCATGCCTGGGTTTCGTCGGCCCACGGCACATGGTGCGCCACCGTGTAACCCGCAAGGAAAACCCACCCCACCAGCGCCAGGGTTTCCAACCATCCCCAACGCGCCGGAGCGGGGTCAAGCAGCAATCCAACCGACCGACTACCCGTCAAACGCATGAAGCACTTACTGCGCCCGCAGCAGCAGGACCACCACGCGCCCATCGCTGGTAAACGTACCCCCCGTGGCGGTTTTTGCGTCGCGCACCGGGTCCGGCGGCGTCACGTACGCGGCCGCGCTCAGGGCTCCCGCCGCCGCGAAACTTTGCTCGATAAAATCCCGTTCCTGGTCGATATTCGGGTCGATATGGTGCGTCACCCCGTTGTTGCGCTGGTCGCGCTCCAGCCCGTTGTCGTGCGTCGACGAACCCACCCACAACGGCCTCCCGTCAATCGTCTGACCTGAGTTCCACACCCGCAGATGATGCCGCACCAGCGCCACCGCCAATGGGTCGCCGCGCGCATAGCTCATATCCTGCGGCCGCCCGAATAAATACAGCGTACTCATGGGTACCTGCGTGTACGCCTGCTTCGACAAAGTCGCGACCAACCCATGGAGCACGGCTGCGCTGTCCGAGCGGTCCACCTGTACCCAGCCCCCCGCCGTAAATGCTTTCCTCACTTGATCCTCGGTGCCGATGATGGCGAAGTTCACCACATCACCCGGGTCGTGCGCGGCATCGGTCACGCGTCGCGGCACCCCCGCCAGCACCGTCGGCGGCAGCAGTTGTTTCAGGTCGACCGGCGCGGCTTGTGTTGTGACGTTCGAGGCTTTGCTCAGCTTCACCGCCGCTTTGTACTCGCCTTCCCCGGCGATGGCACTGCCGGTATTGGCCGCGAGGAAAAGCTCCCCGCTCGCGGGCGCGTCTTCTTCCAGAGCGGCCCCAATTGCAAACGGCACCGCCGCGTCTGACGAGCCGATGCGCCCAATCAAGGCGCCACCATTCGCGTTCGGCGCGGGAAACTGCCGCAGCAGGTCCTTCCAGCCCTTCGCGACGCCCTCGGGGCCGGTTTCGCGGCCGTCGTTGAGCGTCAGCTTGCCCGTCACGCTGATCGCCAAGTGGTCGCCGGGCTCAACCGCAAACCCTGCATCCACCCAGGTGCCCGTGCCCGGCACTGTGATTGTGTAGCTGCCTTTGCGCCCCGAGGACGCCTCCGCGGTCGGCTTGGTTAACGGAATCAGCTCAACCGTGCCCGGGGCGGCTTGTGTTGCAGGGGGCGTGGGCGCGGTCTGCTGCCCTACCGCCAGACCGCCTAAAAGTATTGCCAGGAAAAACCGCATAGAAACAAGTAGATGCAGGCTTCACGCCGCAAAAGCAAAAGCCCGGCACAAGACCGGGCTTTTATGAGTCGAACCAACCTCCAAAAGGTGCAGGAAACGCCGCACCGTAAAAGACGGGTCACCCTGGGAGGGTGTGCAATATCGGATTGCGCTTACAAAAGGGGTCACCTTGAGACGGTGTGTGAAATCTAATTGCGCTTACAAAAAGGGTCATCCTGAGGAGCAAAGCGACGAAGGACCTGCTTTTGCTGACAGTGCGCAAAAGCAGATCCTTCAATACGTTCAGGATGACCCTTCTTGCATTAAGACAAGCGGGAAACATCCCCGCTTTAAGTGCCTTCCGACCAGCCCGCCAGGTACTTTTCCTGCTCGGGCGTCAAGACATCAAGCCCAATCTCCATCGACTCGAGCTTGAGCTTCGCAACGCGCTTGTCGAGGTCTTCCGGCACCGCGAACACGTCCTTGGGCAGGTTTTTGTGCTCGCGCACCATGTATTCCGCCGCCAACGCCTGGTTGGCGAAGCTCATATCCATCACGCTCGCCGGGTGGCCTTCCGCCGCCGCCAGGTTGATGAGCCGGCCTTCGCCCAGCAGGCAGATTTTGCGTCCGTCGGCCAAGGTGTACTCTTCCACGAACGGCCGTGCCTCCTTGTGCGATGTCGCCAGGCCCTCCAGCGCCGGGATGTCGATCTCCACATTGAAGTGGCCGGAGTTCGCGACGAGCGCGCCGTCCTTCATCGCCTCGAAGTGCTCCTGGCGGATCACGCTTTTGTTGCCGGTCAGCGTCACAAAAATATTGCCGATCTTCGCGGCTTCTTCCATCGGCATCACCTGGTAGCCGTCCATCACCGCTTCGAGCGCCTTGGTCGGGTCGATCTCCGTCACAATCACGAGCGCCCCCATGCCCCGCGCACGCTGCGCCAGGCCGCGCCCGCACCAGCCGTAGCCGGCGACCACAAACCTCGAGCCCGCGATCAGCGCGTTCGTGCAGCGAATCACGCCGTCGATCGTCGACTGGCCCGTGCCGTAGCGGTTGTCGAACAGGTGCTTGGTCAGGGCGTCGTTCACCGCGACCACCGGGTAGCGCAGCACCCCTTCCTTCGCCATCGCGCGCAAACGGATCACGCCCGTGGTCGTTTCCTCCGTCCCCGCGATCACCTCGGGGAGGGCATCCTGCCGCTTGGTGTGGAGCAGCGTGACCAGGTCGCAGCCGTCGTCCATGGTGAACTGCGGTTTGCCGTCGAGCGTCGCCTGGAGGTGCCGGTAGTAGCCTTCGTTGTCGATGCCCTTGATCGCAAACGTCTTGATACCGTACTCGGCCACCAGCGCGGCCGCGGTCTCGTCCTGGGTCGACAGCGGATTCGACGCGCACAGCGCGATATCCGCGCCGCCGTCGCGCAGGGCAAGCATCAGGTTCGCGGTTTCGGTCGTGACGTGAAGGCAGGCGGCAATCCGCAGCCCCTTGAGAGGCTGCGTCCGCGCGAACTCTTCGCGGATGGACGCGAGCACGGGCATGGACTGCGCGGCCCATTCAATGCGTTTGCGGCCCTCGGCGGCCAGTGAAAGGTCTTTAACATCGTGCGGTATCTGTGTTCCAGTCGGTGCGGGCGCGGTAAGTGTGGCCATAATTTAATAGATGGCGCGCGGAGGAAACGGGCGCAGCCAGGCTCTCCTGTGAGCACACCTTAGCATGGAATCGGATACGCCCGGCTGAATTTACTTCAAAACAGGGCAGGCTCTTGCACTGCGGCGGAAAAGCAGGCCACCGCAACAGCCCAAACGCGTACACTGAGGCCCGCGAGGAAACTTCCATGTCCAGTACCGCTGCCCCATCCAGCACTTTTCAGCTTTCTGCCGCCCGCTTGCAAAATTTCGGCACGGACGGAGGACTGCTCCTGCTGCGGCTTTTTTTCGGGGGCGCGCTGTTTCTCAAGCACGGCTGGGAAAAGCCGACACATTTCGCCCAGATGGCGGCGCACTTCCCCGATCCCATTCACATCGGCCCCGTCCCAAGCCTGGTAATCGCGCTGGTATCCGACTCCGTGTGCACCCTCCTGATCGTGCTTGGCCTCGCAACGCGCTGGGCTGCCCTGTTTGCATTCGGCAACATCTTGGTCGCGTGGGCGCTTGTGCACCATTTCCAGTTCTTTGGGCATGGCAGCGATCACGGCGAGCTGTGCGTGCTCTATCTCGGGGCCTTTCTGACATTGGTGCTGACCGGGGCGGGTCGGTATTCGCTGGATGCCAAGCTTTTCCCGTTCGGCTCGTCAATACCCCGGAACCAGTGAGGATGCCTTGCACACCCTGCAATCACCCTGGACGTGCACCTTCAGCAGCTTTCTTGAAACTTTCTCAAGCGATCTTTAAATCGGCGACGAGGCGGCAAAAAGAAGCCTGCTCCTCAAAGAGAAAGTAGACCGGAGTTCGTGGTATCGTTTTGCCCGCTTCGTCCTCTCCGGACTGCCAATGCCTGACCGCAGCGGAACACAGCCGAACGAAAATTGCAGCGTCTTCACCCGGCAACCGTAGCAGGGCGGCTGCATTTTTGAAAAGCAAGACATAGCCGACCGCGGGCATCCAGCTCAGGTCTGTGACCATGTCAAGGAGTGCATCCCAATTCCTGCCGAAGTAGCTGGGAAAGTTCAAAACGCCCGCGATCTCGCTCATCAGATCATTCTTGGTTTGAACACCAGTAAAGTCTACGACGAAAACTCTATATCCATGGCGAGCAGCCTCTCCGCGAAGCAGAAATTCACTTTCCCTGGAAATCGCAACACACCGGATGAAGCGGCTGCCGTCGAGCATTCGGGTTTGAGTAAGAGATATCATCGAATCCTCGTAAAACTCGCATAATGGTCCACGGTAAAGTAAACCTCCTCCCCGGCTCCCACTATGAGGCGCGACGCGCCCCGGCCGACCTGCCCCGCCGAGGGGACGGTGTACTCACGGTGATACCCGACCGCTTGGGCAGGCAAGGATTTTGCGAAGTTCCCGAACACCCTCCCTCTCGTCGTTCCCTGGGCTATCTGCTCCAGCACCCCTGTTATCGCCGGAGTCAAAACAATCCCGCCTGCGCCTTCCTCGGCCCCGTCAGCCCGAAATGCTCATAGGCCAGCCGCGTCGCCACGCGCCCGCGCGGGGTGCGGTCGAGGAAGCCGATCTGGATCAGGAACGGCTCATACACCTCTTCAAGCGCATCCTGCTCCTCGCTCAAGGTCGCGGCCAGCGTGTTCAGCCCTACGGGACCGCCGTCGTACTTCTCGATAATGGTGAGCAGCAAGCGCCGGTCGAGCTCGTCAAAGCCGTGCGCGTCCACCTCCAGCAGCTCCAGCGCGCCCATCGCGGTCCTGCGGTCGATCGTGCCCGTCCCGCGCACCTGCGCGTAGTCGCGCACCCGGCGCAGCAAACGGTTGGCGATGCGCGGCGTCCCCCGCGAGCGCATCGCGATCTCCGCCGCCCCATCCGCGTCGATCGGCACGCCCAGCACCTCCGCCGACCGCTCGACGACGAAGCGCAATTCGTCGTCCGTGTAGTACTCGAGCCGCAAAAGAATGCCGAACCGAGACCGCAGGGGCGAGCTCAACAGGCCGGGCCGCGTGGTTGCCGCGACGAAGGTAAACGGCTTGATGTCCATCACATGCGTACGCGCCCCCGGCCCCTGCCCGATGATGATGTCCAGCTTGTAATCCTCAAGCGCCGTGTACAACTTTTCTTCCAACACCGGCTGCAGACGATGGATTTCATCCAGAAACAGCACCTGCCGCTCGCGCACATTTGTCAGGATTGCCGTCAGATCGCCCTGAATCTGCAGCGCCGGCCCCGACGTCTGCTGAAATCCGACATCGAGCTCGTTCGCCAGGATGGACGCAAGCGTGGTTTTGCCCAGCCCCGGCGGCCCGAACAGGAGCACATGGTCGAGCGCCTCGCCCCGTGCCTTGGCCGCTTCGAGAGCGATCTGCAGCTGCTGCTTCGCCTTGGTCTGCCCAATAAACTCGCGCAGCAAACGAGGTCGCAGCTTCAGCTCAAACGAGTCTTCCTCGTCCGACCGCGCTGCGGAAACCAACCGATCCGGGTTGTCGCCGTAGACTGCCATCCCTTTCAGTTTACCGGGCCGTAAGCGCTATCTTGAAAGCGACCCGGGATAAGCGAACGCTCATGTCATGGAGCTCGTAACTATCACAAGCTTTGAGTATCCCGCCTTTCTCAATCCTGCCAGAAGCGCAAAGCTGCTCTTGACTCATCTCCTGCCGGCGCAGCACACTGTTGCCCTCCTAGCGCACTCTCAGTTCGGCACCCGCTCCAACCGACCGGCGCGACGAGAGAAGGGTTTTTCCCATGCGCTTTCACCAGCTCCTCCTTTGGCTTCTGCTGCCTGCCGCGCCGCTCGCGGCACAGCTCCCCATCCCGGCTCCCGGGTACCTCGTTTCCGTTACGGAAAATGTTGCCGTGCTCGGCCCAACGAACCCGCTCACACCCATCACGCTCACTGCGACAGTGGCAACCGGCAGCAATGCCCCCGTGTCGAGCCTGGACGGCTTGATGGTCAACTTCGGCGGCATCCTGGCGCCTGTCAAGAACGGCACCGCGACCGCGCAATATCCTTACGACGACGTCCATTGCCTGGGTCAGGAAATTGAGGTGGACTTCCCTTCCAATTACAACCCGGTGGCGGGAGGTAGCTTTAAATTGGTGACCATCGTCCAGCGCTGCCCCGGTGTTCTGAGTAGCGCGCTTTCCGGCGACTACGTGTTCACGGAAAAAAGCTATACCGGCAACGGCACGGCTCGCGGTGGCGAGGGCGTCAGCACCGGCGTGCTCCACTTCGCCGTGGACGGCAAAGATCTTCCGTCCATTACCGGCGAGTTCGACTACAACGGCGCGCTCGGCTCCTTCCAGGCGATCCCCGTGACAGGCACGTACTCGATCGACGGCAACGGCGTCACCGCTCTCACGGTTCACTCCTCGTTGGGGACCCAACACTTCAGCCTGGCTATCAAAATAAGCCAGCTCGCCTATTCCAACAGGATTTCGCAAGCCTCACTGGTCGAGACCGACACGCCGTTTCTTGCGGGTTCGGGCATGCTTTACGCCCGAAACGTCGTTGCCCAGCCCAACTTGACGCCGCCGCCCACCAAGACCGACCCGTACTGGACTGTCTTTCAGCTTTCCGGGCAGTCTTTCTTCGGAACTCCGTTTCCGCTTCCAGTCTCCTTGCGGCAAAACTCCGACGGCAATCTCCCATCGACCCTGGATTTCGTGGCGGGCGCGTATGTGCAGGGGAACGTATCGGGAGCTCTCGGCGATTCATCGAAGCCGGACGCTTTCGGGCGCTTCACCTTTCCATTGATCGTGCCAAACCCACCCGCGCAGCTGCCGCTGAACTATGCCGGGTACGGCATCGACGACAGCCGCGTCCTGGTGCTTTCCACCGACCCGGCCGCAAACAAGGTCGTGCTCAGCGGAGAAGTGGATATGCCGACGGCGCTATCAGAGTAGCGAAGGCTGCCTTTATCTGAGCGGGATGGAGCGCCTTCCTTGCGCTCCATCCCGCTCGTTAATGAACCGGGCCGGGCGCGCTATCCTGAAAGCGAACCGGAGACCCGCCATGCCCGACTTTGCTGAAGATTCGCAGCCGCTCGCTCAGTTCCAGCAAGCTCCCGAGGCCGCGCTGAAGCACGTCCATGATACGAAGCAGCCCGTCATCCTCACGGTCGACGGCGCACCCGCCGCCGTGCTCCAGGACCCGAAAGAATACGAGCGCCTGCTCGATCATATCGAGCAGCTGGAGGTGCGGGAAGCGATCCGCCGCGGGCTTGAGGATTGCGATGCGGGACGCACAATCTCTCTGGAAGAAGCCATAGCTTTTATGCGGCACAAATATGACATACCGGGTTGATCTCGCGCTACGTGCACTCGACGAGTTGCAAATTCTCTACGAAGAAAAGCAGGTCGAACGAACGCAGGTCGCCGCGCAATGGTTTGAGGGTCTGGTTGCGGCACTGTTCAGCCTCCAAGAATTCCCACGACGCTGCCCGCGCATTGCGGAGCCAAACACAGCGGATAGGGAGTTGCGGCAACTGCTGTACGGCAGGAAGCGGCATGTATACCGCATCATTTTCGAGGTCCATGAGCAGCGCAGCATGGTCCGCATTCTTACCATTTACCACGGTGCCCGCAAGCCGCTTCGCCCGGCCTTACTAAATTAGCGGTACCTGCAGCCTGAATTAAAAGATAGAGCAGGGACACCGAATGATATCGAACGAAGCTGTTGCTGTGTAGCTGAAGGAGCACATGCTTGCGATCTACGAGCGCCTGGAGCATGCAATTCCTAAGCCAATAAAACTGTCCCCCGGGCGAAGCTCGAGAGCGGCGGCAACGTGTAGGAAAGGTTACGTTTGTGATCATAGAGTAAGTCTTAATCTTTTTTACGCCGCACACCCTAACATTCAGTCTGCGGATTGAGACGCCTAACTCTTAAACTCCACGGCAAATTATTAATACCCGTACGATCCTATTCCTGGCAACCTACACTGCCCGCCTTAACCGCAAGCTGTTCCCCACCACACTTACCGAGCTCATCGCCATCGCCGCGCTCGCCGCCACCGGGCTCAGCAGCACATGGAAATGCGGGTACAGCACCCCTGCCGCCAACGGCACGGCAAGCAGGTTATACCCCACGGCCCATCCCAGGTTCTGCCGCATCACCCGCCCCGCCGCGCGCGACAGCTTGAGCGCATCCACCACCGCGCCGAGGTCGGGCCGCAGCAGGGTCACGTCGCTTGCATGCACCGCGATCTCCGTGCCGCCGCCCATCGCCATGCCAACATCGGCAGCGGCAAGCGCGGGCGCATCGTTGATGCCGTCGCCCACCATCAACACCCGTCGGCCTTCGCGCTGCAAGCGCCGCACCGCTTCGAGCTTGCCCTCGGGCAGCACCCCGGCGATCACGTCCTCCCCCTCAATCCCCACCGCGCGCGCCAACGCCAAAGCCGCCGCGGGCACGTCCCCAGTCAGCAGCACCAACCGCAGCCCCCGCGCACGCAGCGCCGCGACAGCCATCGCGCTTGTGGGGCGTGGTAGGTCGCTCGCCCCCAGCAGCCCCGTTGTCACCCCGTCAATGGCCACCCACATCGGCGTCGCACCCTCCCCGGCCAGCGCGTCCGCACGTATTGCCAGTTCAGACGAAATCCTCACCCCTTCTCGCTCCAGCAGCGCACGATTGCCCACCAACACCCGCACACCCTCGACCCAACCCTCAGCCCCAAACCCGGCATGCGCCTTGAATCTCACCGCACGAGAAACCGGCGCTCCCGCGAACCGCACGACCGCCGCCGCAAGCGGATGCTCGCTTTCCTCCTCCAGCGCTCCAGCCGCCCGCAGTACCGCCTTGTCCGCAAACCCGTCCGCCGCCACAAACGAAGTGATGCTCGGCCGCCCTTCCGTTACCGTCCCGGTCTTGTCCAGGACCACCGTATCCACCGTACGCAGCCGCTCCAGCGCTTCCCCTGAGCGGAACAGCAGCCCCATCTGTGCCCCCCGGCCCGTCGCGACCATCAGCGCCGCAGGCACAGCCAGCCCCATCGCGCATGGGCAGGCGACGACCAGCACCGCCACCGCCGCCGCGAACGCATGCGGCAGCCCCGCGCGCCCGCCCAACAGCAGCCATGCGCCGAACGTCCCGAGCGCCAGCAGCACAATCCCCGGCACAAACACTCCGCTCACCCGGTCGGCCAAACGCTGCATGGGGGTGCGCCCACCTTGCGCCTCACGAAGCAAGGCAGCGATCCGCGCCAGGGTGCCCTCACCCGCGCGCCGCAGCACCCGCATCCGCAAGGCTCCCGTTGTATTCACAGTTCCGCCGGTCATGGCCGAGCCCGGCGCTTTTTCAACCGGCAGCGGCTCGCCCGTCAGCATCGATTCATCCACAAGCGAGCTGCCCTCGACCACCTCGCCGTCCACCGGTACGCGTCCGCCGGGTCGCAGCAGCACCACATCGCCCGGGGCAAGCGCCTTGACCGTCACCTGCTCCAGGCCGCCTACTGGGTCAAAGCGCTCAGCCGTCGGCGGCGCAAGCGCAAGCAGGCCCGCAAGCGCCGACACCGCCTGCCGCTTTGCGCGCGCTTCCAGCACGTTGCCCAGCAGCACAAATCCCAGAATCAGCAGCGCCGCGTCGTAGTACACGTCCAACGGCACACGATGCGCTGTAAACCAACCCGGTGCACACGTAACCACCGCGGAGTAGAAAAAGGCGACGCCGGTCCCCAGCGCCACCAGCGTACTCATGTCGGCGCTGCCATGGCGCAGAC
>CAXTKZ010000010.1:0-2748 GCA_964244985.1 uncultured Acidobacteriaceae bacterium | reverse complement strand
AGCCCTGCCCATGCCTTTTTGAAAAACCGCCGACCCGCAGTGGCAAGCAGCGCACCCGTCAGCACCAGCAGAGCGACCCGCAAAATCTGAGGAGGCACCCGGAACAGCCACGGCACCCAAGTCGCCCCCGCCGAGCTGCCCATCAGCGGCACAGACAAAGCCATCGCGAGCGCTCCACTGGCCAGTGCCGCCCCGGCCTGCCATCGCAGCACACGATAGCCGCGGGCTTCGGCAGCCTCCCCCCGCGCGCGCTCCTCATCCTCGTCGGCTTCCGGCGCTTCCGCTCGGTAGCCCGCATCGCGCACGGTGTTGAGCATGTGCCCAAGCGACGTTGCGCGGGGATCGTATACAACGGTGGCCTGGTGCAGCAGCAGGTTCACCTGCGCATCCACCACTCCCGCTTGTGCATTCAGCCGCTTTTGGACGAAGTTTTGGCAGGCAGCGCAGCTCATGCCCTTTACGGCGAAACTCGCCTGCGCGGTTTCCCCTTCGGATTTAAGCCCCGTTTGCTCCATGCACTGTAAACCCAGCGTTTCGAATCGCTTCCTGGATTGCCGGATGGGTCGCGGGTTCGGCCAACACTTCGGCCCTGCCGATCTCCACGTGGTTGACCCTTACTCCTGGGATGTCGCCCAAGGCATGAGTGACGCGGCGTACACAGGCATCGCAGTGCATTCCGTCCACCGTAAAAGCATGCATTTCAAAATCAGGCATTTCAGCACCTCTGCATCGTGTCTAACTAAACACCAGGATTCATTAGACGAAACTAAAGATGAATTGAAAAGAGGCAAGGGTCCACAAAGTAACAGACAGAGCACGCCCATGCTTTCCTTCCAGACCATCGGCCGCGGTTCCGGCAATCCATAGCAGCCCGAAAGGCAATCCCCAAACAACCGCCCGCCATCCTTCCCACGGGGCCGCGCACAGGGAAGCAAGCAGCACAAGCAATGCCAGGGTATTGCCGAACCACCGAGATCGGCGGCTGCCGACGGAGATGCAGACCGCACACGCGAGGGGGAGGAGCAGACCCGCAAGCGAAATCCAACGCGGCACGGCAAGTGACGCCCCCCCGACCGCAAACCGGTGCAGCACGGCTGCCAGCCCTCCCCAGCAAGCCGCGGCGCCTACAATCCATCGTCTGCGGCTATCCGCTAAGTACAAAGCAGCCGCCATGCCGAGCACCAACCCCAGCACACAAGCCGGCGGCGACACAGCCGCCGAAAACCCCACCAGCACCGTCATCAGGGCAATCCGCGGCAGCCACTTGCGCCGCGGCCCCTGCAAAGCATGCGCCACACCCAGCGCCGTGTACACCACGGCAACCAGTCCCGCCGCGGCCAGCACCGCGCGCCCCGACCGCAGCAGCCCCGGCGAGCCCAGGAGCAGCGCCAAAGCCAGGGCGGCAGGCTGCGCCCCCGCCTGCCGCTGCGCCACCCACCACAAGCACCCGCCCAACCCTAAGGCTGGAATCCACTCCAGCCCGGGCAGACGCAACAGCAACACAAGCAAAAACACTCCTGCCAGACAATGCCAGCGCCGGGCAGACAGGCGTGGCGCACACGGCGTCAACCCCGCCCAAAGGGAGTCAGCCTCCACGGTTTTCAGCCGCGCAACCGGCCGCCCAGGGCACGGACAGCCGCCTGGACCCGCTCGCCCCAGCCTTGCAGCTCATCCTCGCGCAGGGTACCCTCATGCGACTGCCACACCGTGCGCAGCAGCAGTGAGTACTCGCCGGGCGGCACACGTGTCGGATCGCGCAGCACCTCGCCCGGTTCAGAGCTTTGCAATTCCGCGATGCGCAAGCCGCGGAGCGCTTCGGCCACTGCCCCATACGGCACCGCTTCGGGCAGCAGGAACGAGAAGTCCCGCCGTACCGGCTGGAACCGCGAAAGCTCACGCGGCATCGGGTGCCGGAGGCCCAACGCCAACAGCCGGTCTACCCGAAGCTCGCCTAGCACCACGGTCCCCTTCAGCTTGCGCCGCGCGGCCTCCTGGGGGTGCAGCTGCCCGAAGAACCCGATCGTCGCCCCATCCATCACCAGCCGCGCGGCACGCCCCGGGTGCAGCCACGCTGGCATCAGGCCCAGTTCCGGTGGGAACTGGTCGAAGTAGTGCAGACGGCTCGTAAACTTCGCAGCTAAGGCTTCCGCAATCCCTTTCGCGGTGAAGAAGTCCACCGGGCGCCCTTGCAGCGAGCCTGTCGCCGCGAACGCCAGCGAGGGCCGTTCGTCCACCCGCTCCACCCCATTCGCGCCCGCAAATACCGTCCCCAACTCAAACAGCGCCGCGTCTTCCACCCCCCGATGCAGGTTGTGCGCCAGCATCGCGAGCATCCCCGGCGCAAGCGCGGGCCGCAGGAAACCGGCCTCCTCGCTCAACGGGTTTGCCATGGCTGCCGCCGTACCCGGCTGCATCGCAAAAGCCCGCGCGTCGGCTTCGGAAACAAACGTACTTGAAATCGCCTCCGACCAACCCGCTCCCAGCATCGTTTTCCGGATCACGCGAAACGCCGGAGCTTCGGGCAGCTCCCGCACCGTCCCTGTAAACGCCGGCAGCGTGTTGCGGAAGCGGTTGTACCCATGGATCCGCGCGATCTCCTCCAGCAGATCGATTTCGCGCTGGAGATCGAGCCGCCAGGAGGGCAGCACGATCTCGAATCGCTGGTCGTCGTCGGGGGCAGTCTCGTGCGCGCGGGCCGGGTTGGGCGAGGATGCAAGGGGAGAGGGAAAAGGGGGGAGGGGAGAGGGG
>CAXTKZ010000009.1:34864-44144 GCA_964244985.1 uncultured Acidobacteriaceae bacterium | reverse complement strand
GCAAACCCCGTGTTGCCCTGCACAGGATGGCCACCGCGTACATGGCGTACGGAGAAGCCAATCGTGAGCTTTACCGGCTGATGTTCGCATCCCGGCTTGTTCCGGAAGCTGATCCAGGCAGCCCCCTCGGCAGGGCAGCCGACCACTCTTTCAACCGCCTTCGCAATGCAATGAGCAAGGTATCTGTCGCGTCCTCAGCTCATGAGGACGCTCTGCTGTTTTGGGCGCAGCTGCATGGTTTGGTCATGCTGCGGGCGGATGGCTTGATCCATGCTCCGTTGGGCGCGATGGATGGGCTTGCACCCCGAATACCGCGCAGGCGAAACGGAAAGGCGACCTGTTCGAACGCACCTCCGGCTTAGCGGCAGAGACGAGCGCCGGTACTGCTGCAATGGAAGGAAGCGGCGACAATCTCCGGCGATAAGGGATACCGGAGTTCGTCTCCCCCTGCCTATAATTTCTGCAGGGGGAGGTGCATGTCGGACAAGGAGCCATTACCCCCGCCTGCACGGAAGGTCCGCGCCGATGCGCAGCGCAACCGCGAGCGCATTCTCCAAATCGCAAAACAGGCCTTTATGCGGCATGGCGCGGCCGCCAGCCTCGACGACATCGCCCGCCAGGCCGGCGTCGGTCCGGGAACCCTGTACCGCCACTTCCCGACACGGGACGCCCTGATCGAAGCTGTCTACCGGAGCGAAGTTGAAAAGCTTGCAGCCGCGGCACAGCGCTTCGGCAAGACCATGCCGCCGCTTGAAGCGCTCCGCACCTGGATGCTTCTTTTCATCGACCATGTTTCCGAGAAGAAACTCATCATTCCCGCCATGGAAACTGTAGCTGGCGGGTCGATGCGCCTCGTTGAAAACTCGCGTGATCTGATTCACACAGCGTTCCTCAGCGCGATCCAGCGCAGCATCGCCAGCGGCGATCTCCGCCCCGAGACCGATCCCAATGATCTTATCCGGGCGCTTATCGGAGTCTTTTACACCACGAGTTTCCCCGGATGGGAAGAAAGCGCCCGCCGCATCGTCGACATGCTGATTGTCGGTTCCCTTGCAACGGCAAGCAGCCTTCCGCCGCACCGCTTCCGCGAAGCTCCCTGATCAGGCCGGAAGCGAGAAAAACAATGACGGTTTCACTCCTCGACACCGAGGGTCGTCCGCGGTGCCGAGGGTCGCTCCGAGGAAGTCGAGAAAAGCTTTCTCCTTCGATGCGGCGCGATTGCGCCCGCTGTGCAGGGCGCAAAAGATAATCTCCTCGGCAGCCCACTCCGGAAGGACGCGGACAAGATTGCCTGCGGCCATTTCCCCGTGAGCGCGCCACAACGGCAAAACAGCAACGCCTGCCGCATGCAAGGCAAGCTGCGCCAACACCTCAACATCCGCGACCACGACGGAGAAGCTGGGGGTGAGCGCTATCTGTTCCGCGTCCTTCCTGAACTTCCAGGCGAAGGCACTGTGATCGCGGGTATGACCCAGACAGCGCTGTGAGTTCAGGTCGAGCGGGCTGACGGGCATGGAATGCTCCGCAAGGTATTGCGGACTGGCGAAAAGACCCTGCAAAACGGGGGGAAACATGGTGAGGTGGTGTCTCGAATCCCTGGGGGTACGGACCTTGAGAAAGATATCGTGGACTGCTTTTGGAGCCTGATCCCAGTCGGACGCGTAAAGATCGATGTCGAGGTTCACCCTGGGATAGAGGTGCTGAAATCTCGGAAGAATTGGGCCGAGTACGTTGGTTGCAAATGCAAGAGGGGTGCCGACCCGCAAAGTTCCTTCCGGCTCCTTGCGGTGGCCGGCGAGCACTCTTGCGGCTGTGGCGTGTGCGTCTAAAACGTGGAGGCAGGCACTCAAATAATCCCGGCCTGCCGAGGTCATTTCCAGGCCGGAACGATCGCGGCGTACAAGCACGACTTTGGCGGAGGCTTCGACGCGCTTCAAAGCCCGACTGACCGTGAAAAGCGGCAGCTGCAGCGAAGCCGCCGCCTCCGTCAGGGTGCGGGATTGGCCGATCGCAACAAAGATTTGCAGATGCCGTGTATCCAGCTGCTTTTTCAGGTCTTTCGAAGTCTTGCCAAGCTTCGTCATTGCTTAAACTTTGCCGCAGGATTGCACGCAATGCAACCTCGTGTTGCCCCTGCGGTCCGCACCCTCGGCACGGACCGGTTCATCCCATGGACCGACACACAACAACCACAGCCAAGGAGAAATCATGCAAGTTAAATCTATTTTCGAGTTCAAGTTCCCCTCTGAAGCACAGCAGGAAGGTCTCAAGATTTGTACGAGCGTCGGGCAGGACATGGTTCCGCTCAAGGGCTATCTTGCCCATGAAGTAATTCAGGACATAAAAGATTCCGGACACCTGATGGTCAATACTCTTTGGGAAAGTGCTGAAGCCGCGGCGGCCGTTCTGTCCAAGTATCAGAAGGATGAAAAGATCAGCCGGGCGACTGAGCTGATCGGCGCAAATCCCGATGGCTTCACGGGAAATGTCTTAACTGCATAGCCGCGACACCTTGAGGAGCGCTGAGACCGCGCCCTTGAAACATCTAAGTGTGCCGGAAAAGTAGAGACATGCTCATTAACTTACCGGTCGAGCCATGACGGCAAAGGTGAACAAAGTGAATCCAGCGCTCGTGGCTCTTCTGCGAAACGAAATCAGCGGCAGTGTCGTTGCCATCGGTGAGGAGACGTATGACCGGCAGCGCACGCCGTGGCTGCAGGTCATCGATCAACATCCTGCCGTGATTGTGAATGCTGCAAACGTGGAGGACATCTGCGTTGCGGTGCGGACAGCCGCTCGGGAAGGGCTGCCGCTCGGGGTGCAGAACACAGGTCACGGGATTGCCCGCGCTTGCGAGGGTGGCATCCTCCTCCGTTTGAGTGAGATGAAGTCGCTTTCTGTCGATGCTCAATCAAAGACCGCGGTCGTGGAGCCCGGTGTCACCTCGGGCGAGTTGCTTGGAGCAACGGAGCTGTATGGGCTTGGGTATGCGTCGGGTCAGGTATCGAATGTCGGCGTGATCGGATATACGCTCGGCGGCGGCGTGGGTTGGATTGGACGGGAAGCCGGGGCGGCCTGCCGCGCCGTGGTTTCCGCTACCGTAGTGCTCGCGGATGGATCCGTCGTCCTCGCAAGCGAGAAGGAGAACACCGACCTTTTTTGGGCGTTGAAGGGAGGCGGCGGCAATTTCGGCGTGGTCGTTTCACTCACCATCAAGCTGAGGTCGGTCCCGAAAGTCTTCGGCGGCATGGCCTACTACCGGATGGCCGACGCTCAGGAAGTGTTGAGCTTCTACCGCGAGTGGACCGGGGGGCTGGGGAACGAAACAAGCACGACGCTGCGGCTTATGAAGCTGCCGCCCAAGCCGCGCTATCTGCTGCATGGGTTGACCGATGCGTGTGTCCTCGGGGTGTGTCACACCGATCTCGGAAGCGCCGAGGAGCTTCATCGTCGCATCACGGCTTTCAAGAAGCCGGTGCTGGATGACCTGCAAATGCGGTTGCTTTCTAAGATGGCCTCCTTCGATGAAGCTTCAGAGGCAAAGGGTTCCCCGACATATGGGCATCTGGAGTGCCTTCGCGAGCTGACTGAGGATGTGCTCGCCGGGGTTGCGCGTCTGGGGCATGAAAAGGTTCCACCCTTGATGCAGATCGAGCTGCAGCAGCTTGGGGGTGAACTGAGCGCGGAGCGAGATAGTGCCAGCGCTTATACCGCGCCTCGGGGTCCGTTTTTTCTGCACGTGGTCTCGCCGGCTTTCAAGGTTTTCCTTGCCGATCTCGCGACGGCGACGACGGAAGCCTTCGATTCCTTTGGGGCGGCCTACACGGGTGAGGTGTCCTATAACTTCCTGCGCGGCGATCAGCAGGCGCGCGTACTGTCGGCGTTCAGCGCGCAAAAGTACGCCCGGTTGCAGATGCTGAAGCGCCGCTACGATCCGAAGAACACCTTTCACCTCAACATAAATATTCCACCCGCGCCGGCCGAGTCATCCCGCTCGCTGCTTCCACAAAGCCGTTTGTCTTTTCAACCGCTTTACGTATCAGAAGGATCCTTGCCATGACGTTCGCCATGCCCATCCTTGCGCCGCCCTACCATGTGCAGTTCAGCGCGTCCGAGCTTCGATCCGGCTATCCCTGTTTCCGATATCACGAACCCACCCCGACAAATTTCACCACCCTGATGATTGCGGAGCGGATCGCGAAGACTTTCTAGACAAGTTGGCTGGTTACTTTGTGAATACTAAAGTGCAATAGATGTGCGAAATATGGCTGACAGATTGCCGCACATTTGTTAAAGTGCGAGCAGCGCCGCATCGGTCCTAAGCTGATCGAGGTATAGGGTCCGAGGTGGCGCTCAGGTACTTGCCTTCAGGAAGGAATATGGATGCCGCAAGAGACGTTGACCAGCAAGGTGGATGTCCTCCTGGTGGGAGCGGGGATCATGAGCATGACTTTGGCGGTCCTGCTCAAGGAGCTCGATCCCAGCCTCCGCATTGAACTTCATGAAGGTCTCGACAAGGAAGCACGGGAAAGCTCCGATCCGTGGAACAACGCGGGCACCGGCCATGCCGCGTTGTGCGAGCTGAACTACACGCCGCAAAAGCCCGACGGCTCCATCGACATTTCCAAGGCGTTGGACGTCAACACGCTTTTCGACCTGTCGCGGCAGATGTGGTCGTTCCTTGTGAAAAAAGGCGCCATCCAGGACCCGCAAAGCTTTATCCACCCGGTCCCGCATTGCAGCTTTGTTTGGGGAAAAGAAAACGTCGGCTACCTGAAAAAGCGGCATGAAGCGCTCTCGTCGCACCACACCTATTACGGCATGGAATACACGGAAGACCGCGGCACACTGACCGAGTGGTTTCCGCTGGTGATGGAAGGGCGCGCTGCCGACAGCGAGGTTGCCGCCACCCGCATGGTCACCGGCACGGACGTCAACTACGGCGCGTTGACCGCCGACCTTCTCGCATCCCTCCGCAACCAGGAAGGCTTCAGCATTCAGTTCAACAGCCTGGTTGAGGATCTTCATCGTGAAGGCTCCGGGTGGTGCGTCCTCGTCAAAGACCGGCCCACGGGAGAAAAGAAAAGCGTCCAGGCTGATTTCGTGTTTCTCGGGGCGGGCGGCGGCGCGCTCCCCCTGCTGCAAAAATCGAAAATCCCGGAGCAGTCGAACTATGCCGGCTTCCCCGTAAGCGGCTATTGGCTGCGTTGCGATAACGAGAAGCTTGCCGAAAAACACGACGCGAAGGTCTACGGGAAAGCCGGTTCGGGCTCCCCTCCCATGTCCATGCCGCACCTGGACCGCAGGCACGTGGACGGCAAGGTCGCTCTGCTGTTCGGTCCGTATGCCGGCTTTTCCACCAAGTTCCTGAAGCACGGCTCCTACCTCGATCTTTTTAAGTCCGTGGAACTGAAAACCATTCTTCCCATGCTGGACGTGGCGAAGGACAACCTCTCGCTTGAGAAGTACCTCGTCGGGGCGTTGTTGGAAACGGCAACAGCGCGCTTCACAACCTTGCGGGAGTATTACCCCTTGGCCCAAGAAAGGGATTGGCGTTTGGAAGAGGCCGGCCAGCGCGTACAGATCATCAAGCATACGAAGGAGAAGCAGGGCGTGCTGCAGTTCGGCACGGAGATCGTCGCTTCGGCCGACCGCAGCCTCGCCGCGCTGCTTGGCGCATCGCCCGGCGCATCGACCTCCGTTTCCATCATGCTCGACGTGGTCGAGCGCTGCTTCCCCAACCAGTTGAAAAATGGGTGGGAAGCCAAGCTGAAGCAGATGATCCCGTCCTACGGTCAGTCGCTGGTGGACGATGCTGCGCTGTGCGACCGTGTCCGGAGCGAAACCGCGAATGTGCTCGGGATCAACTCCGTGGGCAAAGCAGGCAGCGTCCGCAAGTCCACTGCGAACGCAAACTGAAGGGAAGGGATGTCAGATGGTTCGTGCCTATTATCTTTACACCGGCGAGGATGGCCACTCGCACGTGAAATATGGAAGTATCGAAGCGAAGCATGTGATCGCGGCAAGCTCGATTCAGTTCAAGGAAGACCCGCCGCACTCAACTTCAAGCTGGCATAACGATCCTGTCCCGCAATATGTTCTGTTTCTTGCAGGGGCGCTTGAGTTCGGCACAAAGACCGGTGAAACGTTCACCGTGCAACCCGGTGAAGTGCTGATCGCGGTAGACCACACAGGCAGCGGCCACACCTGGAAGTTGGTCAACGAGCAGCCGTGGATTCGCGCCTACGTCATTTTTGAGCCTGGTGCCGATCTTCACTTCGTTGCGTATTGAGAACCTGTTTCGGTCCGGCACTCTCTGCAGCACACCATCCATGCCGTATAGAACGAAAAGAGAGTAAATCTGTGAGTACTGTTCGATCCACCACCTACGAGCTGATGCGTCAGTTGAAGCTGACGACCGTTTTCGGCAATCCGGGTTCCACCGAAGAAACATTCCTGAAGGATTTCCCCCAGGATTTCAACTATGTTCTGGGGCTGCAGGAGGCATCGGTGCTGGCAATGGCCGATGCCTACGCGCAGGCAACGGACAGCGTCGCCTTTGTGAATCTGCACACGGCACCCGGCTTGGGCAATGCGCTCGGAAATCTGGTCAACACCCGGATGTCGAAGACGCCGATGATCGTGACCACGGGCCAGCAGGCACGCGAGATGCTCCTGATGGAACCCTGGCTGACGAATGTGGATGCGACCATGTTTCCCAAGCCGCACGTAAAGTGGGCATACGAAACCAGCTACGCACAGGAGACGCCGGCCGCGTTAATGCGCGCGTATGCGGTCGCGGTCCAGCCCCCGCAAGGGCCGGTGTATCTCTCACTACCCTTGGGCGATTGGGACCAAGACTCGCTTGGTCCGGCGGTTGTACGCGAGGTGTGCACCCGTGTGGCCCCGGATCCGGAGCGGATCGCCGCGTTTGGTGAGGCTTTGAACGGGGCCAAACATCCGGCGCTCGTTATCGGTCCCGATGTGGACCGTGCCAACGCGTGGGACAAGGCGATCCGCTTGGCGGAGACGGTGGGCGGTGCGGCGTTTGCCCCTCCTGCCGGAGAACGCAGCAGCTTCCCTGAAGACCATTCTCTTTACGCGGGAGTTTTGCCCTTCGGTATTGCTCCGCTCTCACAAAAGTTGGAGGGCTTCGATGTGGTGCTGGTCATCGGCGCGCCGGTCTTCCGCTACTACCCTTACGTCCCTGGATCGTACCTGCCCGAAGGCTGCCGGCTGCTGCATATAACCAACGACCCCGAAGAAGCAGCGCGCGCGCCTGTAGGCGACAGCCTGGTGGGCGATGCCGGACTGGCGATCGAAGCGTTGCTGAACACGGTCAAGCCCGAAAGCCGTGAGCCGTACCGGCGAGAGAGCGTCCAAAGTGCAACCTCTCAAACAAATGGAACGGCAAAGATGTCGGCCGATGCCCTGTATGCGGCCGTGGCACGGGTGCGTCCGGACGAGAGTGTGATCGTGGAGGAGTCGCCCTCCAATCTTGCTTTTCTGCATAAGCATTTGCCGATCCGTAAACCGAAGGGCTTCTTCACCATGGCCAGCGGAGGCCTAGGGTTTGGGCTGCCGGCGTCGGTCGGTGTCGCTCTCGGCGAGCGGACTTCCGGGCGCAACCGTCCCGTGATTGCTTTTATCGGCGACGGTTCTTTTCAATACTCGGTGCAGTCTCTCTGGACGGCAGCGCGCCATCGAACGCGCCAGGTTGTGATCGTTCCTGTCAATGAGGAGTACGCCATCCTGAAAGCCTTTGCCAAGCAGGAGCAAACGCCCGGCGTACCCGGTTTGGACGTGCCGGAGATCGACATTACCGGATTGGCAGCGGCGTACGGGTGCAGGGTGTCCCGTGCGGGTACGCCCGACGAGGTTTCCGATCAGGTAAAGCAGGCTCTTGCGCAGGACGGGCCGACGGTGATTGCCGCCGTGATCGACCCGGCTGTACCTCCGCTGCTTTAGGCTTGATGTGGGCCCTTACCCATATATCGGATACGGGCGGAGGAAAGACCATGAATGTCGCAGAGGTACTGGTAGAAACACTGGCGAAGGCTGGAGTCAAGCGCGTTTATGGGCTGCCGGGCGACTCCGCTAACGCCATCACCGATTCGCTGCGACAGCATCCGCAGATGCGATGGGTTCACGTGCGGCATGAAGAGGCGGCCGCCTTTGCCGCGGCTGCCGACGCGCACCTTACCGATGAGCTCGCGGTAGTGCTCGGCAGCTGCGGACCCGGCAACCTGCATTTCATCAACGGCCTCTACGACTGCCAACGCTCGCGGGTTCCCGTGCTTGCCATCGCCACGCAAATCCCAAGCAGCGAAATCGGTACGCAATACTTCCAGGAGACGCATCCCCAGCAGATCTTCGCGGAGTGCAGCGTGTACATCGGCACTGTGTCCGAACCGGCGCACATGCCGCGTGTCCTTGCGATCGCCATGCGGGCTGCTATCGCGGAACGCGGCGTTGCCGTGGTGGTGATCCCGGGCGATGTGGCTCTCAAACATGCCACAGCCGAGCCGATCGCTCTTGGCTTTCTCCGCGACGACTCCGCCGTCCTGCCGGCAGCGCCGCAGCTGAACGCAGCTGCCGCGCTGCTCAATGGAGCGAAACGCGTCACCATCCTTGCCGGCGCGGGCTGCCGTGGGGCGCATGGGGAGTTGATGCAGCTTGCCCGCGCGCTGCAGGCACCGATCGTGCACGCGCTTCGCGGTAAGGAGTTCGTGGAGTACGACAATCCTTTCGACGTCGGGATGACTGGCCTGCTCGGATTTTCCTCCGGCTACCGCGCCATGGAGCACTGCGATGTGCTGCTCGCGGTCGGCACCGACTTTCCATATCCGCAGTTCTATCCGGCGGAGGCGAAGAAGATTCAGATCGACAAACGCGGCTCCCAGATCGGCCGCCGCTGCCCGGTCGATGTCGGGCTGATCGGGACGGCAAAAGAAACTGTGACGGCACTCCTCCCTTTGCTGAAAAAGAAATCGAACAGCTCCCATCTGAAGGATTCGCTGAAGCACTACAAGAGCGCGCGCAAAAACCTCGACGGCTATGCCGTGGGCAAGCCCGGCACGTCGCCGCTGCACCCGGAGTTTGTCGCTGCCACGTTGAACGAGATGGCTGCTCAGGATGCCGTCTTTACCGCCGACGTCGGTACGCCCTGTATCTGGGCGGCACGCTATCTGCGCTTCAACGGCAAGCGCTCCCTTGTCGGTTCCTTCAGCCATGGCTCCATGGCCAACGCGCTCCCACAAGCGCTCGGTGCGCAGGCGGC
>CAXTKZ010000009.1:20578-34764 GCA_964244985.1 uncultured Acidobacteriaceae bacterium | reverse complement strand
ACCATCAAGGCGCAGCAGGTTGCGGGCTTCAGCCTGTACCTGGCCAAATGTGTGATGGACGGCAGGGGAGACGAGCTGATCGACGTAGCGAAGACCAACCTGCTCGACCGCATTCTTCATTAGAAGTTCAAGGGGACTGCGTAGGATTTGAGGGGCGGTAGTCGTCTGTTATTTCGCAACCTAACAAAAGGAGCACAGATGTCGTACGTGAAAGACACGCAGTTGGAGGCCGACCAGTACAAGCCGGGCACGCTGCTGGAAGATGGCAAGTGGCGCGTCGAGTTCGATTCCATGGGACAGGTCAAGGTTCCCGGGGATCGCCTGTGGGGTGCGCAGACACAACGATCGCTGATTCACTTTTCCATCGGCAACGACCATATGCCCATTGAGCTGTATCACGCGTACGGGTACGTAAAGAAGGCCGCGGCGATTGTGAACGCTCGGCTCGGCCACCTGCCGCAGGACAAGGCCGATCTGATTGTGAAGAGCGCCGATGAGGTGATCGCCGGCAAACTGGACGACGATTTTCCACTTTATGTGTGGCAAACCGGCAGCGGCACGCAGAGCAACATGAACGTGAATGAGGTGATCTCCAACCGCTCCATCCAGATTGCTGGAGGCACCCTGGGCACGCAGGAGCCGGTCCACCCGAACGACCACGTCAACATGTCGCAGAGTTCGAACGACAGCTTTCCAACAGCGATGCACATTGCCGCGGTCAAGGAGATAAAAGAAACGCTGCTGCCCAAGGCAGGCGCACTGCTGACCGCAATCGAGAACAAGGCGAACCAGTGGCAGCACATCGTAAAAATCGGACGCACGCACCTCCAGGATGCCGTGCCGCTAACAGTGGGGCAGCAGTGGTCCGGCTACGCGGTGCAGATCCATGCGGCGCTGAACCGCGTGGAGGCGTCTCTCGCCGAGCTGTATCGGCTTGCCGCGGGCGGAACCGCGGTGGGCACAGGGCTGAATGCCCCTGAAAACTTCGGCCCGGAAATCGCGAAGGAGATCGCGGAACTGACGAATTATCCGTTCATCACCGCTCCGAACAAGTTCGAGGCGCAAGGGTCGTTGGACGCCCTAGTGGCGGCACATGCCGCACTGCGTGGGTTAGCAGTTTCCCTGATGAAGATTGCAAACGACATGCGCTGGCTTGCCTCCGGACCCCGCTGCGGCATCGGTGAGCTGATCCTCCCTCCCAACGAGCCGGGGTCCTCCATCATGCCCGGCAAGGTGAACCCGACTCAATGCGAGGCCATGGTGATGATCTGCATCCAGGTCATCGGCGATGATGCCGCTGTGGCTTTCGCCGGTTCGCAGGGCAACTTCGAACTGAACGCGATGCGCCCAATCATCATCAACAACTTTCTGCACTCGGCGCGCATTCTCGCGGACGGCTGCGAGAAGTTCCGCGTGTATTCGGTCGAAGGCACTGAAGTAGACGAGAAAAAGGTAGCGGAGTACCTGCAGAACTCACTCATGCTCGTCACCGCGCTCAGCCCCGTGATCGGCTACGACAATGCCTCGAAACTCGCGCACACCGCGCAAGAGGACGGCAGTACGCTGCGCGAAGCCGCCAAGAAAACAGGGCTTATCGATGAGAAAAAATTCGACGAGGTAGTGAATCCCCAAAACATGGTCGGCGACACCAACCTTGTCTTTTCTGCCTGAGAAGACGTGACCGACTGCTTTTGCCGTCTCCGGCAAAGCCCTTCAAGGCCACTCTCTTCGGCTTCCGGTCGGGAGTTGAGTTCCGGCCGGCATATCACCTTGACCGGAAAACACCACAAGGAGAAAACACGTGTCATCCAATGCAACCGGGATCGAACTGCTGAAAGATCCAAAACAAAATCGCGGGACGGCTTTTTCACAACATACGCGCGAAGAGAAAAATCTTGTCGGCCTGCTTCCGCCGGAAGTCGAAACGCTGGAAAATCAAGTAAAGCGATGCCTTCTCCAGTTGAGTAAGAAAGCCAATGATCTTGAGCAATATATTTATCTGGCGCAACTCGCCGACGATAACCGGACCCTCTTCTACGCCGTCCTGGCCACCGATCCAGCGCGTTTTCTCAAGATTGTCTATGACCCGACCGTCGGCACGGCCTGTCTGGAGTTCGGCCACATCTACCGCAAGCCCAACGGCATGTATCTTTCGATGGATCAGCGCGGCAAGCTCAAAGAGATCCTTGCCCACTGGCCGGTTGATGATGTTCGTGTTATCTGCGTATCGACCGGCGGACGTATCCTCGGCCTAGGAGACCTGGGCACCAACGGCATGGGAATCCCGATCGGGAAGCTGCAGCTTTATACGGCCTGTGCTGCCGTGCAACCTGACGTCCTGCTTCCCGTGCTGCTCGACTGCGGTACGGATAACCAGGAATTGCTTGAGGACCCGCTCTACCTTGGGCTGCGTCAGCACCGCCCTTCCACCGATGACCTTGACGCGTTTGTCCAAGAGTTTGTCGACGTCGTTCAGGACCGCTTCCCGAAATGCTGCATTCACTTTGAGGACTGGAAAGGCACCGACGCCATCCGTCTGCTCGCCCGCTACGTCAACGAAATCAGCTGCTACAACGATGACATTCAGGGCACGGGTAGTGTTACGGTCGCCGGCCTCTACAACGCCATGAAGATTAGCCGGGGCAAGTTAAAGGAACAGCGCGTTCTCTTCTTCGGTGCCGGTTCCGCGGGCATCGGCATCGCCAATATGATTGTGTCGGCCATGAAGCTGGAAGGCCTAAGTGAGAAAGAAGCGCAGGCGCAAATCTCACTGTTTGATGTCGAGGGCCTTCTCGAACCCGCTCGTAAGGATCTTTCACCCGAACAGCTGAAGTATTCCCACGATGGTGCCAAGCCCACGAAGGACTTAGTAGAGGCTATCAACCAACTTAAGCCCACTATCCTGATCGGCGTCAGCACCGTAAAAGGTACCTTTACCCGGCAGGTTATTGAAGCTATGACCACACTCAACGAGCGGCCTATCATCTTTGCGCTTTCAAACCCTACTGACCACGCCGAATGCACCGCGCAAGACGCCTACCAGTTCTCCGACGGCAAAGCCATTTATGCCGCGGGCGTCCAATTCGATCCCGTCACCATCAATAGCAAGACATATGAACCCAGCCAGGCGAATAACTTCTATATCTTTCCCGCCGTCGGCATGGCCATCGTCGCCACTGAAGCCAAGCATGTGCCCGACGAAATCTTTATCGCCGCCGCCCGCGCTACCGCCGACCAGGTCACTGACGAGCAACTTGGGAAAGGTATGCTCTTTCCCGCTCAGGCCGACGTGCAAAAAGCCTCTCACGTCACTGCGGTCAAGTCAGCGGAACGCATCTTCGAACTTGGCCTGGCGCGCGTGGAAAAACCCGTCTCCGTCGATAAACTCATTACTTCGCTTGAGTACAAAGCGGAATACGTCGGTTAACCAGTAGAAGCACCTGGAAGGAGTTTCCATCAAAACTGTCCGCCGAGATCAGCTCACGCTTGCGCTGTACGGGCTCGCCGGCGGTTTTGCGGATGCCACCAGCCTATTGCTCTACAAAACGTTCACCGGTCACGTCACCGGCAACCTCGTTTTTATGATGGTGGCCGTTGCCCACCGAGAATGGCACGGAGTCGCCCAGCGTTTCCTTGCCGTTCTGGTCTTTTTTGCCGGCACACGCGCAGGCTTTCTACTTGCCGCGACGCGTCGCAGTGCGGGGTTGCTGTTGTTGGGGCAGGCCGCATTGCTGCTCCCACTCCTGTTTTCAGCAACCGCGCTAACTCATTTTCCTACTTTGGGTGTCGCGCTCTTCTGTGCTGCTTTGGGGCTCCAGAACGGCGTTGTCACCACGATTCACAACGTGAGTATCCACACCACGTTTGTTTCGGGAGATTTCACCAAACTTCTGAAGCTCTCTCCTGCAAGCAGTGCAGGCAAGCAACCCACGCCGGCCGAGTCGGCAAAGAATCTGGTTCCATGGTTGATTGGGGGCTTTGTCGCCGGTGCTCTCGCCGCTGCCTCCGTGCAAGTCAGTCATCCCGGTGCAGCCATCCCCGTGCTGCTCATTATCTTTGCCCTCGCGTTTATGACAACGACACTGCCAATTATGAAGCAAGGTTAGAATTTAGCGCTGAGGCGATCCGATTTTCACCACGGATTGCAGCTACCTTTTAACTCGTACTCCCTCCGCGGGCTGTCCTTACGGCCCAGTTGTGTCGCCCGGGGTATCCAGTCCTCCTGCCGGTGCCGGTTTCGACTGGTACTTAAGTTTGCAGCTTGTCAGAATTTCTGTTCCGACGCCTGAACGGGGCAGAAGAAAATGCCGATAAGCGCAAACAGAGTCGCAGTCGGCTGATGTTTGGAGCGGGCGGCTCGAAAACAAGTGCATGGACGGAGTATGACTGCGAATCCACGAGAAGCATCCAGTACGCCAGAAGGCAAGTACCTGATTTTTGAACTTGGCTCCGAGGAGTTCGGCATCAGCGTGCTCCAGGTGCGCGAGATTATGAAGTTCCAAGGGGTGACGCCCGTGCCTCAAGCGCCGCCCTACGTGCAAGGGATCATCAATCTCAGGGGGCGTATTATCCCGGTTTTGAACCTGCGCAGCCGCTTTTCGATGCCCTCGCGGGAGATCTCTGAGCGCACCTGCATCGTCGTTGTTTGCCCACGGCAGCAGGATGGCGACCAACACCTTTTCGGGGTGATTGTCGACTCCGTCGCTGAAGTGCTCTTTCTCGGTGCCGGCGAGATTGAGCAAGGTGTTGATATCGGTCAATCGAAGGAGCACTCGTTTCTGTGCGGCATGGCAAAAAGTAAAGGGCGGGTCAAGCTGTTGCTCGACATGAATCGCGTGCTCGGCGATGGAGCCCACAAGGCAGCCTAGCTTCACCTATCCACCAACACCACCCACGAAGGGCCTCTGCCACAATGCGATCGCTCACTATCGGAAAAAAACTGTTCGCCACGCTCGGTGCTCTGCTTGCAGCGTGCTGCCTGATCAGCGGTGCCGCGATTTATAACGTTGCCAATCTTGGTGCGGGAGTGGATCGCCTAGGGCATCACTATACGCGCGCTCTCTTTTTGGCCTGCGACATCGATACAAAGGTGGAGCAATCCCGCAAGTATAGAGATTTAATGATGCTGCAACTCCACGTGGGCAATGCCGAAGCGGCACGCTCCTCTTACAGCGCTTTCCAAAATAGCGTGGCGACTGTACGCGAGGAAAGCCGTGAGTTTATTGCGCAAAGCGGAAAACCCCACTTTCGCGAAGTGGCGCAAACGCAAATTATCGATAAACTCGATCCCTTCTTAGCGGAGACGGATGCGATCTTCCAGCTTGCACTTTCGGGTAAGCTCAACGAAGCTGATGCACAGCTACTGAAAGCTGTAACTCAGGGGGGACAGATAAGCGCGTCCGCAACTACTCTTTCACAACTCGAGAAGACCAGCGCCGAAAACTACGCGGACGATGCAGCTTCCAGAATCGGCCCAGCTCGTACTGTCAGCATTGGGCTGCTCTTTGTCGCTCTCGCGCTGGGGGGAGTTATTGCTTGGATTGTCCGCGGAATCACCAAAACCCTGAGTGACAGCATTGCCGAACTTCACGATGGGGCGGACCAGGTCGCGACCGCTGCGTCGCAGGTTTCATCCTCCAGTAACTCTCTGGCGCAGGGTGCCTCCGAGCAAGCAGCGTCCCTGGTGGAAACTTCCGCATCGGCGGAGGAGATCAACTCCATGGCGCGGAGAAATACAGATAACTCGCGCGCTACCGCCGAGCTTTTGGCTGCTTCCCAGCTTAAAGTGGAGACCGCAAATAAACACTTGCGGGGAATGGTGACATCCATGGAGGCTATGAGCGAATCCAGCTCGAAGGTGTCGAAGATTATCAAGGTGATCGATGAAATCGCCTTTCAAACCAACATTTTGGCCCTCAATGCCGCCGTGGAAGCGGCGCGCGCCGGGGAGGCCGGCATGGGCTTCGCTGTAGTAGCCGATGAGGTGCGCAGTTTGGCACAGCGTTCCGCACAGGCAGCCAAGGATACCGCGGCACTGATCGAGGATTCCATTACAAGATCCAATGAGGGCAAAAGTAGGGTTGACCAGGTCGCGGCAGCAATCCTTGTCATCACCGAGGACGCGACCAAAATCAAGGTCATGGTGGATGAGGTCTCGCTTGGAAGCGATGAACAGTGCCGTGGAATTGAGCAGATCAGCAAAGCCATTACTCAAATGGAGCAAGTGACGCAAACCACTGCAGCAACGGCGGAGGAAAGTGCCGCCGCCTCGGAAGAACTCAACGCGCAATCGGAAACCCTGAAAGATGTGATCGGCAGGTTGCGGGCCATGGTGTCTTCAGCGCCGGTGCCGGAACGCAACCGAGCGCCGGTTTTCGCTCCATCTGTGCGTACCTCGCCAGCGTCCCAGCGGCCTCAGTTTAAGTCGACGCCGCGTGCCATGACACCTTCATTGCCGGTGTATAACCGCGAAGTCCCAGCGGCACTGTTAAAAGGTGCACGACCTGCATCAAGAGGCGAGTTTCCGATGGAACAAGACTTTCAGTCGTTCTAGCGCGGCGTTCTAAAGGTGTAGAAGAAAGCGCTTGGAGACCCTTTCCGCGCTCCACATCAACAGGAAAACTGCTTCACCGGCTCGCTCCCGAGCAGCCCTTGAACAAGCGCATATGTAAAGTCCTGCTAAGCACACGATAAAGCTGTGAACTGATTTTTCCTGCTTGAGGACAAGGGCATCGGTGAGAGGCAGCGGACCAGCTCATGACTGCAGGTCCGGTCATCACCAAAGATTGTATTACGGGGTTGAATCGCAATGACAGAACGAGAGGAGCCGCCGTTTGCGGCTGGAGAGGCAGCGGATTCAACTCATTCCTGGCCGGCGCGCTTGGAGGCTGCGGCTACACGATTGATGGTGGCCGGCGACCCAGCCGCAGCCGCGTCCGTGTTGTCCGCTTTGGCTCGCGAGCTCCGTGCGGCGAACACCGGCATTTGTACTGCCGCGGGCGATGTGGCCGTCGAGCTGCTCGCACGTATTCAGGCGGATCCGGAGAATGGAACTCGATACCTGCTTGAGACCGGCTTCACTCAACTGCAATCGTTCTTCGTGGATGTGGAACCAGCGAGCCAGGAGCCGGAAGGCACCTCTCTCGAAGAGGACCAGGAACTGATCCAGGATTTTCTCGTGGAAGCTCGCGAGCACCTGTCGCAGATCGAAGGTCAGATGCTGACGCTTGAGCGCGACCCGACCGCGATGGAGGCGATCCACACAGTTTTTCGCGCATTCCACACGATTAAAGGACTCGCGGGCTTTCTTGATTTCTCTTCGATCCAGGCCGTTGCGCACGAGGTCGAGACTTTGCTCGATCAAGCGCGGAATGGAAAGCGCCATGTGGACGGCCCTATGGTCGACCTTGTGCTTGAAAGCGGCGATTTCTTGCAAGGGGAACTGGATGTAGTCGCCGATGCGCTTGCAAAGGGAACACCACTATTTCCGTCCGACAATGTTTTGCTGGTCGCCCGCATACGCAACCTGATCGCACTTAAGCCCGCGCTGCATTTTGCCGACGCACCGCAGCCGCTCCAATTGACCGAAACGGCGATGGAGGCAGAGCCCTTTCTTCTATCGCCCGAGAACACCCTTGAACCGACCCCGGACGAAGGCTCAACCGGACCTGATGAACGGCACCTACCGGCACCCTCGGTCAATCATGACCACGCATTACAGCCGGCCGTATCAGTTCATGCAGTCGTTAAGCCACAGCCGGAACCGCCGACATCCAGCGGCAGCGAAGCGAAAAGCGCCCAGCCACAGCGCGGCTCGTCCGACGCCGGCTCAGTGCGCGTTGAAACTGCAAAGCTCGACCACCTTATGAATATGGTCGGGGAAATTGTAATTGCACAATCGCTTATCCGTCACAACCAAGCTTTGTCGTTGCTCAGCGATTCACGCCTTCTCGGCGATCTTTCGCAACTGGCTCGTGTTACAGCTGAAGTTCAACGGGCAACGCTGAGTATGCGTATGGTTCCCGTCGGACAGCTTTTCAGCCGCACGGAACGCGCTGTGCGTGACCTTTCCCGCAAAGCGGGCAAACAGATCACGCTTGAAGCTTCGGGAATCGAAACCGAGATTGACAAAACCGTTGCGGAAGAGCTTTCCGATCCCTTGCTTCATATGATCCGCAATTCTGTCGATCACGGGATTGAAACCCCTGCCGAACGCATGGCAGCGGGCAAGCAGCCGGAGGCCCGCATACGGCTTTCCGCCTCCCATAAGGGTGGCCAGATAGTAATTTCGATTTCGGACGACGGCCGTGGATTGAACGCGGAACGGATTCGAGCTAAGGCGGAGCAGCGCGGACTCATTCAAGCCGATGCTGTTCTTACCGAAGCAGACGTTCACAACCTCATTTTCGCGCCGGGCTTTTCGACAGCCGAACAAATCACAGACATCTCCGGCCGGGGCGTTGGAATGGATGTTGTGCGCCGCAACGTAGAAAAGCTTCGAGGAACCATCGAAACCCAGTCGACTGAAGGCCTCGGGACAACCTTTTTGCTCAAGCTCCCACTTACGCTTGCCATTATCGACGGTCTTGTCATCGTCTTAGGTGGTGAACAATTCATCGTGCCCATCTCGGCGGTTCGCGAAATTTTCCGTCCTGGCGCGCACACGCTATTTTCCGTGCATGGGCGCGAAGAGATGGTGCTTGTACGCGACCGCTTACTGCCGGTGATGCGGCTCCACGAGCGCTTGTCAGTAAAGGCCGGTACCGGGGACCCGGCAAGCGGATTGCTTATCGTTGTTGAATCAAGCGGCCGTCATTTTTGCATCGCGGTTGATGATCTAGTCGGCAAACAAGAAGTAGTCATTAAGAGTCTCGGTGGTTTGCTCGAGAATTTACCCGCGCTTTCCGGCTGCGCCGTGCTCGGGGATGGACGAGTCGGTCTGATCCTGGATATTGAAAGCATTTACCGAGGAGCCTGCCGATGACCTTCTCAAGAAAACCGGATGCGGCTCGCACTCGCATTGCTTCTGAAAACGGCTCAGCTTCGCAGCCGCGCCCGCGTATGCCTGCCATCACTGCCCGAAGTGCAGGTGAAAGCCTTTCCGCGCGAGAGTTTGAGTCCATCCGCAGCTTGGCCTATTCCTTTTGCGGAGTAGATCTTTCGGGTAAGCAAGTGCTTGTCAATGCACGCTTAAGTCGGCTTAGGCAAACTCTCGGCCTGCCTTCGATCGGCGCGCTTTCTGAAGCGATTGCAGCCGAGCCGCGCGGCGGCTTGTTCACGCAGGTTATTGATGCACTGACTACAAACCACACCAGCTTCTACCGAGAATCGCAGCATTTCCATTTTCTTTGCGATACGGTCCTTCCTGCTGTACCGCGATCTGAAGCGCTTTCCATTTGGAGCGCGGCCTGCTCCTCAGGTGAGGAGCCCTACACACTCCTGTTTACCCTTGCTGAGGTTCTCGGAGAGGCTTTCACCCGCGTCCGTCTACTTGCCACCGACATTTCCACACGCGTGCTCGCTCAGGCGAGTCGCGGCATGTACCCTGCCGCTCAACTTGCATCCGTACCCCCCGCCATCCTCCATCGCTGTATGCTGCGCGGTACCGGTCGCGGTACCGGCTATTGCATGGTCAAACCGGAAGTGCGGGCCTTGGTTCAATTCGAACAATTCAATCTACTTGACAGCCCGGCACACCATGGGCCGTTTCATGCCATCTTCTGCCGCAATGTCATGATTTATTTCGACAAAGCGACGCAGGAGGGTGTGGTGAACCGCCTCGCATCCCGGCTGCTTCCCGGCGGTCACCTTTTTATCGGCCACTCGGAAAGCCTCAACGGAGTACGGCACAACTTGGAATATGTGGCTCCGGCTGTTTACCGCTTGCCCGCGAAGACGGCGGGCGCACAAAATCCAACTCTCGGCAGGCACGCGCGATGAGTTTACTTACGGTAGGCGTCAGCGATTGCATCGTCTCCCGCGACCCGGATGCTGTCTTGGCGACTTACGCTTTAGGTTCTTGCGTCGCCGTGGCAATTTACGATCCCGGAGCGCATGTCGCCGGTTTGCTGCACTTTCTTCTCCCCGATTCGGGCATGGATCGAGCAAAGGCCGAGGCTCGTCCCTTTGTATTTGCCGACACCGGCATCCCCCGGCTGTTTCATACCGCCTACAGTATGGGAGCAAATCGGGCCAACCTAATCACGGCTGCGTTCGGGGGAGCGCATTTAACTGCCCTTTCAGGAGGAGACGCATTGACCATCGGAAAACGGAACTGTCTTGCGATGCGCAAGATTCTTTGGAAAGCCGGCTTGATGCTGCATCACGAAGATCTAGGCGGAACCGCGCCACGAACCATTCATGTAGAAGCTGCGAATGGAAGGGTTGTTATTTCACACGGGAAGACGCAGCATGAACTTCTTCTTCAACCTGCCAGGAGGATCCATGCCGCTTCAAGTTTTGATCGTGGATGACTCGCCGTCAATGCGCAAGGTGATCGGCCGTGTTCTCCGATTGTGCAACTACGGCGAAGTCGTGTGCCATGAAGCTTCAGATGGGTTGGAAGCACTCAGCATGCTTGTAACCTTGCGCGTGGATCTTATCCTGACCGACATCCATATGTTGCATATGGATGGGGAAGAGTTCTTAAGGCACCTGGCCAAGAACGGGAAAGGTCTTCCTGCACCTGTTCTTGTCATCTCTGCCGATCAGAGCGAAGAGCGCATGAGCCGCATGCTCGAGCTCGGCGCTTCCGGTTATGTCAGAAAGCCGTTTACGCCTGAAGCACTCAATGCAACCCTTGCAAACGTTTTGGAGGATCGCTTTCATGCAAGTTCTCTCTAGTGATTCGGCCCTTGTCGATGCAGTTCAGGGCGTGCTCGAGCAAATGTGCTTCGTATCCCTTATCGCCGAGCCCGAGGTTTGCCCCGGCTCGGACGCCGGTGGGCTACGGCTTTTGTCTGCTTGGCAAAATGGGCCGGAGCAGCCGCTAGGCAAACAGGTCGCGTTCAGCGGGCCTTTCTGCGGGAACGTCCATTTCTGGTTTGCGCGCGATTTAGCTTATACGCTGGCCGCGAACTTGCTCGGGTCAGAGGTCGCGGCGATGCAAGAACATGCAGTGTCCGATGCGCTCGGAGAAATTTCAAATATGGTCTGCGGCTCCATGCTCGGCACCCTGGAAGGCAGACAAAGTTTTGCTCTTCAAACTCCTGTAGACGCAGGTGATCCCGCTCCGGGTAAGAGCTTTACATGCTTGTTTCACACCGAAGAAGGTCTGTTGCTCAGTTCACTATCCCTCGGAGATGCCGGGCAATGATCGCACAATCAGCAAAAATCAAGGTTCTTATCGTGGACGATTCGGCCATCGTCCGCAAACTGTTGTCGGATTGTGTCGCTTCACAGCCGGACATGGAGGTGGTGGGCACAGCGCCGGATCCCTTTGTCGCCCGCGAAAAAATCCTTTCGCTTGCGCCGGATGTTTTAACACTTGATATTGAAATGCCGCGCATGGATGGGCTCACATTTCTTAAAAAAGTTATGCAGTATCGACCCATGCCTGTGGTGATTATCTCCTCGCTCGCGCAGCACTCCTGCGAAGTCGCCATGGAAGCCCTCCGCAGCGGAGCGGTCGAAATTGTAGCTAAACCGAGCGGCCCTTACTCGATTGGCGAATTGAAAGACGTGCTTCCCGCAAAACTGAGGGCAGCAGCCCGGTCAAAACTTCGGGCAGCGCATGCCCCTACCGAGACTGCTGCTCGCCCGGCCATACCCCCGCCGGTGCACGGTCGGTCCTTCGACCCGAAAACGGTTCTTGCGATCGGAGCCTCTACGGGCGGGACCGAAGCCATTTATGAGGTATTGACCAGGATGCCCGCGGACAGCCCCGGTGTCCTGATTACGCAGCACATCCCAAAGTTGTTTTCCGCCAGCTTCGCGGAGCGGCTTAATCGCAGCAGTGCCATGGAGGTGCGGGAAGCTCGAGATGGAGATATGTTTGCGCCCGGTCTTGCTCTCGTCGCGCCGGGAGACTTCCACATGGTGCTGCGTCCGGCTGGGGACGGTTTCCGCGTATACCTGCAATCTGGGCCGAAGGTGTGCTATCAGCGCCCTGCAGTGGATGTCATGTTCGCCTCCGTAGCTGCCGCAGCAAAGATGAACGCCGTGGGTGCACTCCTCACAGGCATGGGATTCGACGGTGCGCAGGGTTTACGCGCGATGCGAGAAGCAGGTGCGAGCACTTTTGCTCAAGATGAGAACAGCTGTGTGGTGTACGGGATGCCCAAAGAAGCAGTGCGTGTCGGGGCAGTCGAACAATCCTTGGCGCTTTCAGCCATACCGTCGGCCCTCATTCGTGCTGCTGAAGCAAAAGCGCGACAGCGAAAGTAAGGGGTCAAGCAGAAAAAGAAGTTGTTTTCCAGTCCGTGGAGGTACGGCGCAAAGAAGTTCGTTACTTTCGGCATCTGTCCCACATTAAAGAAATTGTCGATAAAGAGAGAGCGGCAGTGACTTCTCAGGGTATTGGCGCACACCCTTGAAAACAGCAGCGGCGGGCACAGTTTCTGGGAAACCTGCAGTAATTAACTATTCTGCACCGAACAAGAACGGTCCGAACAAGCCGGACCCTCACTCAAAGGCAACGACATGGACATTCTTCTTGTGGACGACAGCAAAACAATGCGCATGCTGGTGCAGCGCGCGCTTCGACGTGCCGGGTATCGCAGTTTGACCATCGATGAGGCGGAGAATGGGCGCCAAGCGCTGGATAAGATTAGCGTGAAGCGGCCTCGGTTGGTGCTTTCCGACTGGAACATGCCGGAGATGTCCGGATTGGAACTGCTTCAAGGGTTGCGTACAGCCAATAACAGCGTACCCTTCGGTTTCATTACCTCGGAAGCTTCAGCTGAGATCAAGGAGCTGGCGCTCAGCAATGGAGCAAAATTCCTTATTACAAAGCCGTTTGAGGCCGAAGATATTCAAGCTGCGCTGAACCCGATTCTTGGAGGCTGCTGAATTATGGCGGAGCCAACTGCATATGCACTTTCACAATTGTTTACCGATCTTGCTGGACGGGATGTGAATTTTAAGCTAGTGACACAAGCGCCTCCAAGCAAGGCGCGGCCTTTGTTCGGCATGTATTCGGTCCTGCCGGATAAAGCGCCTCTCCTGGTCGCGACAGAACTGACGATCATGGGCGGCCTTGCCGGCGCGCTTCTCGGGCTGCCCGAGGAAACCGCGGTGGAACGCGCCTTGGCGCAACCCATGGATGAGCCGGTGCGCGATGCGATCCATGAAATTTTGAATATTGCGTCATCCGCACTTTCGGTGAATGGACGGGTTCTTTTCGAGGCGATGGCACCCGATCTGGTTTACCTCAAATCCGAGGCGGCCGATCTGATGAAAAAACCAGATCATAAAACCAGCTTTGTTCTTTCCACAGGGGATTTATCCGGCAGCTTCACCGTTCTTCAACGGTTTTAGGCAACGATTCAAACCGTTTATCCAAGATACCTCGCGCGCAATGTGCGCCAGGATGGTTTTACTTTAATAAGCAAGTTTAGGAGATCCGCCGGTCTGCTTCGAGCACATCGAATCATTTGAGCCCATGCTTCCAAGAGCGCGGTTCAACTTGGCAGGCATGTGGGTTTAGAAATTTGTGAGGGTCACCCAGCCTTTCGCAACGGCCTCGAAACCGGCCACCATCTATCCATTGCAGGCAGAGTGAGACAAATTCGGCCGGATTATCTGTATTCTGACAGTCGCGCGTAACCGTGTACAAGTTGGTCTCAGCGATGTTTTTATCCCGCTCGATGAACAAAGCGATTGTCGGAACTTTGGAGGTTCCAGCTTACTTTGTGACGGGGCCCGTGGGCTTTGCCGGCTGGTGCACGATTCAAAAACTCACACGGATATGGAAACCTGTTGCCCTTCAGAGACCCATTCAGCAAACTGCTATAAGACGGCTGTGCTCGACCCGGTACTGCCCATGATGAAACGTTTCTCGCGGGAACAATTCCCGACTCGATTGAACCGAAAACACGTCAGTACAGGCGCACACGGAGACCGCCGAACAGGTTCAACGGCGTGCCCGGCGCTTGAAAGGTCGTGCTGCGCAGGAGGGCACTGCCGTCGGGGGCGGGGGGCGGCGGGAGGAAGCGCCCCGCGTTGTCGAAGGGAACAGAGCCCAGCTG
>CAXTKZ010000009.1:0-20478 GCA_964244985.1 uncultured Acidobacteriaceae bacterium | reverse complement strand
TGGCGGGGCACTTGCGGGATACGGTCTCCCGGGGTGATCGTAATCGTGCCGTCGCTCGTGCCGGTGCTGTTGCTGCTGCCGTCGAGCACTTGCGGCGACTGATAAGTGGCTTGCAGAAATGTGTAGCCGCCGGACGCCGTGAGCACCCGACCATGGGCGCTTACGTTCAGTTCAACCCCCTCACGACGCGTCCGTCCGAAGTTGAGGAAGTAGCCGAAGCCGAGCTGCGGGGAAGAGACAAACAGAAGATCCTGTGCGTTTTCAGTCTGAAACCAGTCCGCCGTCCAGCGGAGCGCGCCGCTGCCCCGGCTTCGTACCCCGGCCTCCACCGTGCGCGCAACCACCTGCCGTAAAGGCGGGTCGCCCGCGAGCGCGTTCGGCAGATTGCAGGGAAAATTCGGGTCGGCGCAGCCGAGCTCGATCGACGTGGGTGCCCGGCTTGCTTCGCTGTATTGGGCGTCGAAAGCAAATGGGCCAGCCGCGCGGTACACAGCGCCGATGGCTGGGTTGAAGCGTTCAAACGTGTCGTTCGCCGTGAGCGAGCCGCGCACAGCGCTGGCCGGGAGCCGGTCGCGATTCTCCAGCCCGGTTCGGTTCCAGCGACCGGAAGCGGTGAGTGCCCAACGTCCCGCAAGCAAGGTCTCAGTGGCATATACGCTTCCGGTCGCCACCGTGCCGTGCAACGCGGCGCGCTCGTCCACGGGCGCTCCCTCGTCGCTCGTTGAGCCGTCGGCGAAAGCAGGTACAAGGAGGATAGAAACGCCGTCCGCGCCCAGATAACCGAACTGCGAACTTTGGCTGTAGCTCAGGCTGCTGCGGTCCCAAGCCGCGCCCGCGGCAAAGCGGGTGCGCCCGGTGCGCGCGGAAACCAAGCCGCCCGCGCCGTAGTTGTTTTGCTGCGTGCTTGTAAAGGTGGTAATGCCTGTGCAGGCGGCGAGCGGGTCGGCTTTTTCAAGCGCCTGCGCAATGCATAGATAGGAAGGGAAAGGTTGGGAGGCCGGGTCCACATCGGTGTAGCCGGCGGACACGAGAGCTGCGCGATCGGCGGCGCTCAATGTCCGGAGGTCGCTGCTGAACGAGTTTGTGTTCAGGTTGCCGTTCACCGTATCCGAGCGCACGTGCCGCGCGTAGGCATCGGCGGCCAGGCTCCAAACGGGATTGATATCGTGCGTGCCCGCGAGAGTGAGTGAAGGAGCGTGATCGCGTGTGCGGTCGGGGATGGAGTACACGCTCGCCCAAGAGCGGGCGAGCGCGCGGAAGTCCTGTAGCCCGTTTCCGGTCAGCGTGTTTTCCGCGAGCCCCACGCTGAGCGAAGCCATGGTGCGCCCACGCGTCCACCGCAGTTTGCCGAAGCCCTGCCGCAGCGCGGAGGGGGAAAACCGTCGCCAGCCGTCCTCACGGTACCAGCTTCCGGCAGCGTACCAATCGAGCCCGCGCGCTCCCTGGTTGCCGCCGTACTCCGCATCGACCGAAGCGCGGCCGAACGCGCCGCCTGTCGCTTCCACGGTCGCGCCCGGATGAGCAGCGCCGTCTTTTGTGCGCACCGCCAGCGCGCCGCCGAGCGTATTGAGGCCGTACAAGGGTTCTGAGCCGGGGATCAGGGTGATCTCCTCGATGGCCTGTTTCGGAATCAGGTCCCACGCAACGATGTCGCCGAAAGGCTGATTCTGCCGGACGCCGTCGAGATACACAGACAGCCCCTGCGGTGTGCCGAGAAGCGGCGAGGCGGTGTAGCCGCGATAATTGACATCCGCGGCGAACGGGTTGCCGGCGTTGTTGTTCAGGTATACCCCGTTCACGCGTTTGTTCAGGGCGTCTGTGGGGTCGAGTGCGTTCACCGCTTCTATCTCGGCGGCGGTTATGGCCTGGACGGGAACAGGCAGAAGCCCGGGCGGGGTATCCGCACGTCCGATGGGTGTGTCCGCCACGGTAACAGAGGAAGCTCCACCGCTTACCGCGAGGGTAACCGTCAAGCCGAGCGGAGTGCTCCCGGGCAGCTGGAGCGAAAGCGACTGATTTTCAAAGCCGGGGTGCCCGAGCAGAAGACGATAGCTTCCCGACGGCAGGCCGATGAGATCGAGCGCGCCTGAGAGATCGGTGCGCACGCGCCGGTGCACGGGACCTGACAGCTCGCCGGTGGCTGCGAGGCCCGCGCCGGAGCTGTCCCGCACCTGGATGTGAGCCTCCAAGCGCGGGGCGACCGCGTCCTGCGCTTGAGAAGAAAGCGCCACGAAAGGGAACGATGCCCAGGAAAGCGATATAAGATGTCGTTGAAAAAAGATCGGCAAATACGGTTCCGGACAGGTCTGCGGTGTTCAGTTTACCGCAAGCCGGTATTAGGTCCTCGTAGCGGGTGTGGGCCCGTACCGGTTGTTCTAGCGAATGATGAGGAGAAAAACCGCCATCCCGGTACCAACCGCGGCTAACAAGGCTGCCAGCGCCACGGCATGGAAGGAGATGCCGGGCGTCCATGCGCCGGAGCGCAGTTCACGCGTCGTGCGCACGTGGGAATACATGGCCGCGAGATTAACAATCACACCAAGGGCGACCAGCGCTACCCCCGCGTAAACGGAACGCCCGCTGGTATGAGGCGCGTTGGGCCTGAGTTGTCGAAGAAATAAGCTGAACCGGGACACGGCAAAGCCGATGCCCATCAAAGCCAGGCCGGTTCGGAGCCAGGCCAGAAACGTGCGTTCCAGGGCAAAGTAAATACGCGGGTCGTCCTGCGGTTCCGGCATAAGCGAGCTTACTCTCCCAAAGGCATCGAATGCACGAACCATAAAAGCGCACAACCGGCGGCGCAGGGAACTGCAAGGCCCGCCCGCAGCGAGCCTGCGCTGCTGGACAAAACTCCCGTAAGCCATGGAAGCACAGCCGAGCCGAGACCTGCAGATAAAAAAACAGAATTTCCCCGGAATCGCGCAAGCACAAACGCCAGCAGCAGAGGATACAAGGGGCCCAGGGTAAAGCCCAACAGAAAAGAAAGGGTGAGCAGCGCCAATGGGTGGGTCACAAGAGTTAGCAAAATGAGCGAGGCCGCGAGCAGAATGCTGTAGGCGCGGAGGGTACGCCCGACAGGGAAGCTCCCAAACCACCGTGTACTGTGGAGAGCCCGGCTGACCAATAATCCCGCCCAAAATGTGGAGGCCGCGGTGACCGCGCCGAGGATGCTGTGATCCGTACGTCCGGCATACGTGGTCAGCCAGCCGCCGAGCGCGGCTTCAGTGCCGACGATCAATGCGGAAAGAACGCTCAAAATCACGGGCGTTGCCGGGAGAACCGAAAAAGGACGGGAAGGGGCTTTGCTGTCGGTGGAGTACCTGGCGAAAGCGGTCCATACAGCGAACAGGGCAAGCAGCGCTCCCAGAGTAAAAAACAAGTAGCCCGGGCTGGAGGTGCGCAGGGCATGGGTGGCAAGCAAAGGGCAGGACACAGCGCCGAGCGCCCAAAGGAGGTTCAAGCGGTTGAGCTCTTGCGCGCGCCGCGGGCCGGCTTGTTCCGCGCGGTAGAGGCTGATGGCGGTCATGGTTATGCCGAGGCCCAACCCGTAACAAAACAGCAGAAGGGGCGCGATTTCTCGCCCCGCCAGTAAGAGGCCGGCACAGCTTCCAGCGGCAAGGAGCGCTCCAGCCGCGATGCTGCGGGCGGCCCGGCCCTTGCTGAACAATGCGCCCAGGGATGCGCCCAGCCAGGCCATAAAAAACAGGAAGCCCCCACCCCGGTCGGTTAAGGACCATCGCAGGAGAAGAACCGGCATCGCCGCTCCCAACAGCGCAATACCGACGCCCGTTAGAAAGAACAGAGCGGAGAGGGGAAGTGCGGATCCGGCCAGGCTGGGTAGAAACAAGCGCGGTGCGATCGGTTGTGCTTGCTCGTTCAAACGCTTGACCTCCCCCGGTCCCGACACGCGGCTATTCTACGCCGGGCGGAAAAGTGAGCTCAGCTTTCTCGCACCGCCTGGCCTGTGGACTCCCGAACAATCAGCTCCGGATCGATGGGAATACACGCCGGGGTAGTCTCATTATTCAGCTTCTTCAACAGGGCATCCGCGGCGATGGTACCCATTTTTTGGAGCGGCTGACGAATCGTCGTGATGCTCGGCACATGGTACGACGCGGACTGAATATCGTCGTAGCCGATCACGGAAACATCTTCGGGTACGCGCAAGCCGCCATCGTGCAGTGCACGAATGACGCCCATAGCCGAAACATCGTTGAAGCAGACGACAGCGGTGAAAAAGCGGCGTTCGCTCAGGATGCGCTTGATGCCGGGATAGCCAATTTCGGGAGAGTGCGAGTCCTGCTGAAGACGGATTGTCAGTTCCTCGCGCACGGGCAGGCCGAGCGATTGCGCCACCTCACGCGTTGCTTTCCAGCGCAGTTCGGTGTCCGTGCTGAACGGCTGGCCGCGCATATACACGATTTCGCGATGGCCCAGCGCATGGAGATACCCCAGCGCGAGTTCCGCGCCAAGCCTGCTGTTGAGCACAACATTGGTGACGCCCGGGAGATCCGTTTGCCCGGCCACCAGTACCGTGGGTAAAAACGAGTCAGTTTCCAGGTGTGTGTCGATGGCGAGGATGCCTTCGACACCACGCGCCTGCAGAATCTCTGGATAAGCGCGCAGCAGCTCCACCCGGTGGCGGTGGTGCACCGTGAAGTAGAAGTAGCCTTCGGCGAGAAAGCGCTCGCCCACGCCACTCATCACCTGCGAATGGTAGCCCTCGCCAAGCTCCGGCAGCAGAACGCCGACAGTTTTAACGCGCTGGCCCTGCAGCTTGCGCGCGACCAAGCTGGGCTGGTACTTGAACTCGCGTGCCGCAGCCCGCACGCGTTCACGGGTCGCCGCCGGGATGGATCGGCCCGGGGCATTGTTGAGCACGAACGAAATCGTCGATGGGCTCAGGTTCAGGTATTCGGCCAGGAGTTTCAGGCTGGGCCGCTGAGCCGGGGAAGGGGAAATATTTTCCTGCTGAGAAGGCGGATTGATTGGGGCTTCGCTCATGGGTCCGAACAGCCATCCGCGACGCGGATGGTATCGGTATCTCCGCCAGACCGGAAAGGCGAAAATCGAGCCGCGAAGCGAATCTACTGTGCCGTTAAACATACCATGTACAAATGGCGGGGCCGGCAGGCAAAAAGCACATGCACGTGAGGAAAACCGTTTTCCTGCGGTGCGCCTCGGGAAACGAAGTGCACCGCAGGTAACAGCACGGGCGTTACTGCACTTCGATCCCATTCACCTCAGGCTGGTTGACTGTGCCGGAGGTAAAGGCAATTACGATCCGGCCGTTTGCGTCGGCTTGCGCCGTAAACGACCGAACCACTGCTTTGTAGTTGCCGGAGGCTGTCGCGACAACATCGAAGTTCGTCAACACCGGTGTGCCGTTGATAGCCACGTTGAAGACCCGCTGCCCGGCCTGGCTGAAGTAAAGCTCGGCAAAATGGAGCTTGACCGTATGCGTGCTGTTCGCGGCGAACCCCGGGATGGTGTAGGTGAACTGCCCGCCTTCGCGCTGGCTGCTGTACACAGCCGCCGGTGCTGCTCCGGCAACGCCCGAAGTCGCCACAGCCGTACTGGTATTGGTGTACGTGCTGCCGCCTGAGAAATCGACGTCCGCGGCGAAGCCGGACACCGCCCCACCGCCCGCGTTGATGGCGACGGACGCAGAGACCGGCGTAGCAGTCGGCGTGCAGGTACCGTTGCCTGCATAGGAAACTACAGGATGCAGGATGTACGGGTCGCTGTTCAGGCTTGCCGTCTCACCCAGGCCGTTCACCACATGGGTGATCTGCCCGCTGCCGCTCAGGAACACCGAGCCCATGTCGGTCAGCTTAATACCCATTACATTTGGGGCGGTGATCGCATTGGCCTCAATGATGTTGATCCCCTGGCTGAAATAGGAGTACACGCCAAGCCCGTACGCCGTGTGAGTGCACACGCCGTTGGCCACGACATACGACGGGTAGCCGTTGGCGCTGCCGTCCATCCAGGCCGCTTGGCTGGGCACATCATAGGGCAGCTCACTTTGGTAGAAAATGGTTTCACCGTTGTTTCCGTTCCACAACGTCTGTTCTTTTTCGTAGTGCTCCACCGCCAGTCCCAAAGCGGTGACGTTGCTGCCGTTCACCACGACGCCATGGTCGCCGGGGTTCACCGTCCAGCCGGTCGGGGTTGCGCCATGGTCGGCACGCCAGGCCCAAATATTGTCCAGAACCGCATTGCCGCTGTCGACCTGCAGGCTGGTTGCCGCACTGCCGGTGGTGGCCCCGCCGATGCGGAAAAACACATCGTTGAGCGAGGTTGGGTTGCTCGCATGGCCTGCGTTGGCTGCCCCGGGATTGCCGATCTCCAACAGCACGTTCGACCGCTGCGGGCCGGCATCCACCATCAACCCCGCCACTTGCACACCGTCCACATCCGCCACCGTCAGCGCCGCATTGCCGGCCTGCGGCACCAGGGTAGGGTAGCCCATGCCCAGCACGATCGTGTTCGCGTTCGTCACCTGGATCGCGCTGCTGTACTTGTAAATCCCAGGAGTCAGGATCAGGCTTTTGCCCGATGCGAGCGCTGCGTTGATCTGGCCGACCGTGTTCGAGGGCTGCGCGATAAAAAAGTTGTTGATGGAGATCGACGTACCGGGCCCGTTGCCGCCCCCGGCCCAGGTAGTGCCGCGTGAACCGGTCTTGACGCCCGGGCTGAAAACGAAATAATTGCCGGATCCATCTACGTACAGAAAGGGCTTTTCCCGGCTGACCGGCGTCGTCGCGAGCGTCGTGTAAGGGCTCACATTTTGGTTCGTTGCCGTGGGAAACGATTGTGCCGGTGCACCGACAACGCCTGAAAACACCATGTTCCACACCGCGCCCTGCCAGCTGCCGATAGAGCTGTCGCGGGTGTACCACTGCTGCTGTGAGCAGGAATTGACATAGCCGGTGACGTTGGTATCGCTCGTAAAACCGCCGCTGGCGTAGCCGCAGCTTCCGTTCGCGAGCTTCAAATTGCCCTGGATATCCATGCGGCGCAGGGCCGCGCCCTGTGAAACTGCCCACTGCATTTCACCCGGTGACCCACTATTGAAGCGAGTGTCGGCAACGTTGATGCGCATGTTTTCAAGCGAGCGCCAAAAATTGGTCGTGACGTTGCCGTTGGAGTCGGTCGTATTGGTTGTGAGGCTTCCGTTGATCACGACCTGATCCGGTGACAGGCCCAGTCCTGCAATGTCTTCGTAAAATCCTACTTGGGCGTCGACGGCATACGTGCCGGGCTTGAACAGCGCGGCATACCGCGTCCCATCGAACTGGCCTGCACTGTTGAGCGAATCGAGTTTGGCCTGGATCGTTGCCGACGACATGCTTGGGTCGAAGATGAAAACGTTGCTGCCGAAATTAGGCGTCTGCGCGAAAGCGAACGTGCCGCCGGAAAGCAACGCCGCAAGTGTCAAACCGGATAAAGCGCGGGTAGGGGGAGGGGGGAGGATCGTGCTTCGTTTCACCGCGAACTCATGGACAATCGTTTGATTGAACTGCGAACCGGACTATAGGCCTCACGATCTCCGTTCGTCAACTCCTATTCCGACGCAGCCGGAAGGCGCTTCATCCGGCTGCAAATCCCCATGCGTTGCCCATTGCGGACTCCACTCACATTTGAGGGGACTTTCCCCAGGGAACCTGTGTACTCTCAAGGGGTTGCGCCCCACGCGCGGCGCCACCCATTGAACGACCGTATGGCAAGCGATCCGCTGCAGATTCCCAAACTCGCCGATGTCGCTATACGCGCCGGCGTCGGCAATGCCACGGTGTCCCGCGCGCTCAATGGCGGCCGCAATGTAAGCCCGGACAAGATGGAACGCGTGCTCCTGGCTGTACGCGAGCTGAACTATAAACCGAATCGCGTCGCGCAGAGCCTCAAGGGCGCCTCCTCCGGGATGGTGGGCATGATTGTGCCCTCTATCTCCGATATGTTTTTTTCGCAATGTGCCGAGGCAGTCGAACAGGTCGTCCGCGAGAACGGGGCATTGCTGGTGGTGCTCGCCTCGCACGATGAAAGCGAAACGCTGCTTGCCGGGCTGCGGCAGCTCCTACAGCATCAGGTGGAAGGGCTGATTCTTGCTTCGTCGCAGCCCCATTCGCGCGAGCTGCTCCGGGCCCTTCGTGAAGTGGCAATCCCCGTTGTCGGCATGGATGGCCCGCTCACCGATGCGGGGCTGCCGTCGGTGCTGTGCGCCAACTTCGAGGGCGCGCGCGCAGGCACCGAACACCTTTTGGGGCATGGCTACAGCCGCGTCCTGAGCGTCCAGGTCAAGCCCAACCTCTATACGCTGCGTGAGCGGCTGCGAGGCTATCGGGCGGCCATGGAAGCGGCGGGTGCCGAGCCTATTGAGGAGGTCATCCACGATCGCGCCAGTGCGGTGGAGGTGCTGCGGCGGCATGTGCGCGGTGGGGTCGAACCGACCGCCGTTTTCGCCGGCAACAATCTTTCGGCCCGGTACCTGTGCGAGGCCGTCCACCAACTCCGGTTATCGATTCCGCGTGAGGTGGCGCTTCTGAGCTTCGACGACTTCGACCTGGCCGACATCCTGACTCCGCCCATGAGCGTGGTGCGACAGCCGCTGGAAGCGCTGGGGAAAACGGCAGCCAGCCTCTTGTTCAGCCAGATGCGCCTGCTCGCAGCCGGCGAGCTGGAAGACGGGGACGGCGAGCCGCTGATGCTGGAGCCCCGCCTTGTGCTGCGGTCCAGCTGCGGGTGCGTGCCGACCTCTCCAGGGTAGCTTGAACCACGCGCGCGGCCTTGCGTTCTTTCCCCGCGCGCTTCGCCTGTTCCAGCTCCACAAACTCTGATTCGTACCTTTGGTAACTACGTGCCGGGCCGACTTGACTCTCGGGAAGACAGTTACCGCCGATAATAAAACTCATAAAAGTATGGGGTGCGCGAGGATGGATGTTGAGGCAGAAGATCGCAGGTTGAAGGCTGTGCACGCTTCGGGTCTGCTTGACACCGATGCCGAACAGGCATACGACGATCTGGTTCAGCTGGCGGCCTGCATCTGCCAAGTACCGATCAGTCTGGTGACTCTGCTGGATGAGCGTCGCATATGGTTGAAAGCTAAAGTCGGTGTACCGGTCTCAGAAGCACCACGCAGCTTTTCTTTTTGCCAATACACCATCCAGCAGGACGATCTCTTCGTAATACCCGATACGCTCCAGAATCCACTCTATGCAGTAAATGCTGCTGTGACCGGCACTCCCTCCATCCGCTTCTACGCCGGTTATCCACTCAGTACAAGCAAGGGTGAGAAGCTGGGCAGCCTCTGCGTTCTTCACTCCGAACCTCGCGAGTTGAATGACAATCAGCAGGTCGCCTTACGTGTTCTGGGCCGCCAGGTCATGGCGCAAATTGAGCTGAAGCAGCGGATCCAGCAACTTCAGGTAGCCATGGAGTTACAGGAGACTGCCGAGCTCGCTTTGCAGTCTTCGCAGCGTCTTCTGGAGGTTGCCAATGAACAACTTCTCCAGCAGTCACTAACCGATCCGCTCACCGGCTTGAACAACCGACGCTCCTTTGAAGCGATCTTGCATTCGGAGTTCCAGCGTGGAAACCGCAGCAACGCGCCCCTTTCGCTGCTGATGCTCGACATCGACTTATTCAAGTCTTTCAACGACACGTACGGACATCTGCAGGGAGATCATGTCCTCAGCCAGGTGGGTTCCCTCGTTCGCACCGGAGCGCGCACAGGCGATCACATCGCGCGCTTTGGCGGGGAGGAGTTTGTCGTTATTCTCCCCGACACCTCCGGCGAGCAGGCTTTGCAAGTGGCAACACGGATCTGCACTGCCGTTTCGAGCGCGAGCTGGAGCGTTCGCCCAATCACTGTCAGCATCGGCGTCGCGACTCGGGACGCGGAGACGCCAACACCCTACGCTTTAGTCAACGCTGCCGACCAGGCACTCTACGAAGCCAAACGCAGTGGCAAAAATCGCGTTCACGCCTCCCAGGGGCAAGCCCAACATTCATGACATCCGCCGCAAAGGAAGCGGCCTTGCAAAAGCGAAATCTGATGACGAACGGTCAACTCTGCAGCAAAAGAGAGACTTTGCCTTAGACTTCTGCGACTTGCGCTGCGAGATTAAACCCCAGCGCCCGACAAGAGTGCAGGGGGGAGCCCCTACCCGAGCTCCCCCCATGTAACCCTACTTCGCGGCAACCGCCGTGGGAGCCGCGGCGTTCGGGTAGTCCACACGGACGGTCTGGATCATATACGGCGTGACCGGTACCGTCACCTTATCCCCCGTGACCGCGAGCGCGCCGCCCTCGGGGTGTTCCATCAGGTTCGCAATCGATGCGCTTTTCGCGCCCGGCGGCACCGTAAGGGTGACATTGCCGCCCTTGCCGGCCCACTCGTAAAAGCGCACGATGAGGCCGTTCCCGTCCTCCGCGCGCTTCACCGCGGTCACGACTACATTCTTCGCGTCCACGTCGAAGAACGAGTGCGCCGTGGGCATCGCGCCCGTGTGCGGCTCGACCTGCATGGCTTTCAGAGCGTAGTTGTAGTTGTAGCCGTGCTCCACTGTGCTCGCATCGCGCCAGGTACCCGCGTGCGGGTAGAGCGCATAGGTAAAGTGGTGGTGCTCGCGGTCCGCATCCGGGTCGGGCCAGGTGGGCGAGCGCAGCAGCGTCAACCGCAGCTGATCGCCCACGCCGTCGTAGCCGTATTTTGAGGTGTTCAGGAGCGAAAAGCCGTGGGCCTGGTCGCCGAGGTCGGCCCAGCGCATCGCGGGCACCTCAAACATCGCTTTTTCAACGCTGTTGTTGCGCGTGGTGGGCCGCTCGATGGTCCCGTAGGGAATTTCATACGTGGCCATCGGCGCTGTGGCGGCAAGCGGGAAGGCCGCCTTCAGCAGTATGTGCGTTTCATGCCAGTCGATGTCGTTCGACACATCGACCTGGTCCGAGCCCGTGTACAACGCGATCTCCTGCACGAACTTCGATTGCTGCCAGGTGCGGCTGACACGGATCACCGAGCGCAGCGGCCCCTGCTCGACCAGCTTCACTTCGTCTACATTGTGGATCAGTGTAGGCGCGGCGTCGTAGGTGCCGGGGTCGATATTCCAAGCGTCGTACTGCTTGGGCAAATCTTTGAAGGCCTGGAGCTCGTTGCCGCAGCCTCCGGTTTTCAGCGTTTCGTAGTTGCTCTTTTTATCGAAAAGGGAAGTGATGCAGCCCGTTTGCCCATCGACTGTCACACGCAGGTTTGCGTTTTCAATCGTCGTGCCGGAGGCTTTCAGGTCCGAGTCGAAGCTCTTCTTACCCGGCACCACATGGAGCACCTGGTAGCCCATCGAGGGTACAGCCTGCGCATCGATCAGCAGCTTATAGCTGTGCGTCACCCCATCGCGGCTGATCACCTGCGAGGGCACGGCCCGATTTTTGTCGTCGAGCACGGACACCGTATCGCCCGCGTCGGTCGGCATCTGCACACTCACCTCAGCCAGCCCATTCCGCTGCCAGGCGAGTGGGTTCACAACCATGACCGGCACGCCGTCCTTCACGCGCGTGTCGACACGGGCCGCCACAGTCCCCAGAGCGCGCCGGTTGATCTCATCGGTCGCCCAGTGCACCTGGTCGTAGTCCTTTTGCGCGTCCCTGTAAATGACCCCGATGCCCGAACCCGCCGCCAGGTCATGGAACTGGTTGAACAACACATGCTTCCACGCGTTTGTCAGCTCGGTCCCCGGGTAGTCCTGCCCATCGAGCCAGGCCAGCGAAGCGTACTTTTCCGCGTTCAGCACCCATTCTTCGCTGTCGCGCATATTGCGTTTGTGGTCGGCCTGCGTAGTGAACACGCCGCGGTGGAACTCCAGGTAAAGCTCATCCTTCCAGGTCGGCATGCTCACCTGTCCGGCCGCGGGTTCAGGGAGTTTTACGTCGCCCTTGGCCAGCGTCGCGTAGTTCCAGGTGGGTGAGTTCTGCGCAATCTCGCCCTCCATCTTGGTGAAGAACGGCTGGGCCGTGCCGAACTGTTCCGCGGGCACGATCTTGTCCGCCTTCATCCAGTCCTCGCCCTCGTCGAGCATGCCGCGCGTGGGGCCGCCGCCGTGGTCGCCCACCCCGTACAGGTCCATGATCTCCGTCATGCCGGGGTTGCGGCCGCGCGCGATGGAGAGGTCCTTCGACAAGCGGGTCACGTCGAGATTGTCGTTTGCATAATCGTGCGGAAAGTAGGTAAGCACCTTGCTGCCGTCGGGCGACTGCCACCAGAACAGCTTCAACGGCAGCTGGTTGGTGTCGTTCCAGGTCATCTTCTGGGTGACGAAGTAATCCATGCCCGAGCGCTTGTAAATCTGCGGCAGCTGCCAGTTATAGCCGAAGGAATCCGGGTTCCAGCCGATGCGCGTGGTTTTGCCGTACAGCTTGTTGAACGTCGCCTGCCCAACCAACAGCTGCCGCACCAGCGACTCCCCATCCGGCATATTCAGGTCGGGCTCAAGCCACATGCCGCCCACCAGCTCCCAGCGGCCTTGCTGGATGCGCTGCTTGATCTCCCCATTCAGCTCCGGGTACTTGTCGGCTATCCACTGGCTGTATACCGCAGCAGACTGCGTGTAGGTATAGGTGGGGTACTCGTTCATCAGCTGCGCGGCGGTGCCGAAGGTGCGGTGCACCGCATCGACGGTTTCCGTCCACGGCCAGAGCCAGGCGGCATCGATATGTGAATTGCCGGTGAGGTGGAAGTCGGCTTTACGCAGCTCGGGCTTGATCGCGGAAAGGGTATCGGTGGCTTTTTTCAGGGAAGCGTCGAAGCCCTGCTGGTTGTCGGTTGTCAGCGCGTTCATGTCCACCGTGGCAATCGCGCTTGCAAGCGTTTTGCGGTCGCCGGCTGAGCTCGGGTCGAGCGAGGGAATGAGGTAGGCAGCCGATTGAAGCTCATCCGCCAGGGTTTCCGGGTTGGGCCGGCTGGGCGAGAACGTAATCTTCATCTCAACGTGGTCGAACTTCTTTACGTCCACCGTCGGCAACAGCTTGACCGCCACCAGAACCTTGTCGCCCGGCTTGGCATTGTGGAACAGGTCGACTTCTTCCAGATCGTCGCCAAGCGCGACCCGGCGTCCGTTGAAGTACAAAATCTCCGGCATGGGTCCATTGGCATACGCACTGAAGCGAAAACCGATATCCGTGCCGGTCAGGTCATACCCATGCAGCGTTTTCGGGATTTCAATCGTGCGCCGGTACCAGACTGCCTCCTTGGGGGCAGTGGACTTCGCACGCACCTCCGGCCAGCTTGAATCGTCGAGCGAGGGCGACTCACCGTGCGCGATGTCGCCCTCATGGTAGCGCCATGGTCCATCCGGCAGCGTATCGAGCGTGTTCAGCGCGGCGATATTGCTTTTTTCCTCTGCGGTCAGCTGCGTTTGGCCTGCCTGCGGATGGTCCGCTTCAAACATTTGCGCTCGCATAGGCAGTATCAGCAGAGCACCGGAAGCAAGCAGAAACAGGGAGCGCGGCAAGAAAAGGGAAGGACGGAAGTAGCGAACCAAGGATGCTCCTTTACGGGGTGCCTGAAATCGTTTCCATAGGGGATGGCAGGCGCTCGCACAACCGGTATACCAGATTGAGCATGGATTGTCTTAACGCATCGTCGCCCGCGCGCCCGCGGTGCAGCCCAGGGGTCTCCAGAAGCTCCAGGAGGCGTCCACACACCAGGCAGGTCGTTAAGCTATTCACTAAAGTTTTCAGGGCCGCTCAGACGATCCTCACGTCATGATTCGCTCCGTGAAAGGGTAGGAGATAGGAACCCCTCAGGTCTAAGATCATGTCCGATAACGCATATTCTGTTATGCAAATAGCAACAGAGTACGATCTTAGGCCGCAACGTCCTTCAGCAACGCCATATCGCGACGAGGCGGCCTGCCGAACATCCGGGAGTACTCGCGGCTGAACTGCGAGGGGCTTTCGTAGCCGACCTTAAACGCGGCGGCCTCTACGTTGAACTCGTCCGCCAGCATCAGCCGGCGCGCTTCAAGCAAACGGAGCTGCTTTTGGTATTGCAGCGGCGTCATGGCTGTGACCTGCCGAAACTGGCGATGAAATGCCGACGGGCTCATCCCCGCCGCCGAGGCAAGCTCCTCAATCCGAACAGGCTGGGCAAAGCGGTCGCGCAGCAAGTGAACGGCACCCATCACACTGCGCGCATGGCTTCTCCCTAGTGTCATCTGAAGGATTTCTTCAGCATGGGGACCGGTCAGCAGCCAATAACAAATCTCGCGCATGATGGCAGGACCGAGCACCGGGATGGCCCGCGGCGTCGCGAGCAGCCGCACCATGCGCAGCATGCAGTCCGCCACCGGCCCCTCATAGTTTGTAACGAAAACACCCCGTCTCACGAAGCTGTCCGACTTCGGCACGGGTTGCAGGTTTTCCATGACTTCGCGCAGAATCGTCAAGTTGAACTCAAGGATAAGTCCGAGATACGGCTCGACCGGGCTTGCCTTATAGACTGTGCCGAACGCGGGCATCTCCATGCTGACCACTAAAGCCTGCCCCGCATGGTACTCAAGCCGCTTGTTCCCGAAGATAGCCCACTTCGCACCTTGCACAACAACACATAAAGCCGGCTTGAAGATAAGATGGCGCGGCGGCTTTGCCCTGTCCGCACGTAGAATGGTGAGCCCTTCCATCGCGGTTACAAACGGACCCGCCCCGGTCTGCGCTTCTGTATAACATCTGACCGCTTCCACCAATCCGTCAAGCATCCGAGTTTCCCTTCAGTTCCAGAGTAGCCCTGCAAGCAGGATTAGGCAAGAATGGAGAAAGTTTCGGCATTCACTCTGCTTTGCAGCGGCTCTACACTTAGCTTGAAGCAAGCGAATTGGGGGCTAGTAATGTTGGTAGAGCAAACTTCATCTATGGCAGGAAAGATCGCGATCGTTACCGGCGGCAGCCGTGGAATCGGACGGAACACGGTTCTCAACCTGGCAAAACGCGGTGCGCGTTCAATCTTTACCTACAACTCAAATCGTACCGAAGCGGACAACGTAGTAAGTGCGGTCAACGTGGCCGGCGGTACAGCCGTCGCCCTGCAGTTGGATACAGGCAAGGTAAGCACCTTCGACCCATTCATAAAAGAAGTTGCCAAAGCTCTCAATCAAATGGGAGCCGACCGCTTCGACTTTCTCGTAAACAATGCCGGCACTTCCCTGCATGCTTCCGTTGCCAAAACCACTGAAGAAGAAATGGACAGTCTTTATAACGTCCACTTTAAAGGCGTTTTCTTTCTGACACAGAAGCTTCTACCACTTATCAACGACGGCGGACGCATTGTCAATATCTCGACTTGTTCAACGCGCATTACTGGAACTACCCCCGGCTATGCCTCTATGAAGGGGGCCGTTGAGGTGCTGACCCGCTATCTTGCGAAGGAGCTGGGACCGCGCCGTATCACCGTCAACACCGTTGCCCCCGGCGCCGTGCAAACGGATTTCAGCGGCGGCATCGTTCGCGACAATCCGGCCGTCAACAAGATGGTGTCGGACCTGACCGCGCTCGGGCGTCCGGGGTTGCCGGACGACATCGGCCCGATGATCGCATCCCTGCTCAGCGACGAAAACCATTGGATCAATGCCCAGCGGATCGAGGTTTCGGGCGGCATGCAGGTCTAATCCGTACACCGGCTCGGCGGCCAGGAGGATGCTCTTAGCCAGCAGGCTCCCACACATCCCCGGGGCGCATGGCTCGTGTCTGCAAACCCCTACTTCCCTGCCGACGCGCGGCTTCTGCCAGCCGCTCAGCGGGCTCCTCGTAGGGCTCGCCCGTCAGCGGAAACGTGCCCCAGTGCACCCCAAGCATCTCGGGCGCGCCGCACGCCTCGGCGATCCTCACCGCTTCTTCGGGGTCGACGTGCTGTGAGGCCATGAACCATCGCGGTGCGTAGGCCCCGATCGGCACAACGGCAACCAGGGGCGGCCCAAACCGCTCACCGATTTGAGCGAAAATCTTCCCATCCTGGTAGGCGGTATCGCCCGCGCAGTATATGCAGCCCCTGGGCGTCTCCAGCACAAACCCGCCCCAAAGTGCCTCCCGCCTGTCGCCCACGCTGCGGGCCGACCAGTGATATGCCGGCACCAGCGTCGCGCGCACGGTCGCAGACAACGGAAACGCGTCCCACCAATCGCCGACCGTCACCTTCATATCGCGCGCTGCCCGACACAGGATTGTGTCGTTGCCGAGCGGCGCGACGATCAGCGGCCGATGCTCTTTCCACAGCGCGGCGACCGTGCGGACATCCATGTGGTCGTAGTGGTTGTGCGTCAGGAGAACCGCATCGATTTTCGGCAACCGATCCAATGCAATCGCGGGAGGGTTGCAGCGGCGCGGCCCGGCAAAGCGGAAAGGGCTGGCACGCTCGGCCCACACCGGATCGACAAGGATGTTGGTCCCGGCAGCTTGCACCAGCAGCGACGCATGGCCGATCAATGTAACGCGCAAGCCTTCAACGGCTTCCGCGGGTTGAACCGACAAACCGGCCGCAACGGTCGTCGGCCAAGGTGCCCACTTCCCTTCCATGCGCCACCGCAACAGCTGGCGGAAACTCTTGTCTGTCGAGGGAATGCCGGGATGGAAGAACCGCTGGCCGTCGAAGTGGTCTGTGCGTGGACCCTGATAATACCGGTTGCTCAAGCTGATCACCCTCCCTTTCGGTTATTGAACCACAGGGTGGGCGGGCCGCTGCTAGCGCAGTCCGAGCTTGTCCAGCGCAAGGTTCAGCTGCAATACATTTACCCGCGGCTCGCCCAACAAACCGAACTGCCGCGGTGCCATTCCCTGCCGCACAAGCTCTTCCACGGCGTTCGGCTGCAGGTGCCGCTCACGTGCGATGCGTGTTACCTGGTAGAACGCCGCCGCGGGGGTAATGTCCGGGTCCAGTCCGGAGCCCGAGGCCGTAACCAGGTCGACCGGTACGGGGCTGCCGTTGCTTTCCGTCTTGACGCTTGCGGCAACGCGCGTGATTAAAGCTTTGTTGGTCGGTGCATAGTTTGAACCCGAAGATGCAGAGGCATCGTAACCCGTGCCCGCCGCGGAAGGCCGGCTGTGGAAGTAACCAGGCCCGGTAAACGGCTGACCGATCAGCGCGGACCCGACCACCTCGCCATTGCGGCGCAGCAGCTGCCCATCTGCTTTATTGCGCATGATTAGGTGGGCCAAGCCTGTAACCAACAAGGGATACCCCAGGCCGAACAGGATTGCCGTCACAAGGGTGTACAAGCAGGCAGTACGCAGGTGCTTCAACATAACAGGTCTCCAGAGCAAAATCAGGCTAAGTGCAGCGCGACAATCAATACGTCCAGCAGCTTGATCCCGACAAACGGCGCAACTAACCCGCCCAGCCCATACACCAGTAAGTTGCGCTGCAAGAGCGCACCGGCGGGCATAGGTTTATAGGCCACGCCGCGCAGCGCCAACGGAATTAGGCCGACAATAATCAACGCATTGAAGATAACCGCCGACAGCACGGCCGACTGCCCGTTGTGCAGGTGCATGATATTCAGCGCATTCAGCACGGGAAAGACACCCGCGAACATAGCCGGGATGATTGCAAAGTACTTCGCCACATCGTTTGAGATAGAAAAAGTGGTTAGAGCACCGCGCGTCATCAATAATTGCTTCCCGATGCCGACAATCTCGATCAGCTTGGTCGGGTTTGAGTCCAGGTCGACCATGTTCCCCGCTTCCTTGGCCGCCTGCGTGCCCGAGTTCATCGCCACCCCGACATCGGCTTGGGCTAGCGCGGGCGCGTCATTGGTGCCGTCGCCCGTCATCGCGACCAGCTTGCCCTCGGCCTGCTCGCGCTTGATCAGGTCCATCTTGTCCTTGGGTCTGGCTTCGGCCAGGTAGTCGTCGACGCCTGCTTCCCGCGCGATCGCCGCCGCTGTCAAAGGATTGTCGCCGGTGATCATGACGGTGCGGATCCCCATCGCCCGCAGCTGGGCGAAGCGCTCTTTCATTCCGCCTTTTACGATGTCCTTTAGGTAAATCACGCCCAATGCCTTGCCGTTTTCGGCGACCACCAACGGCGTCCCACCCTTGCGGGCGATGTCTTCGACTGACGCTCGTACCTGCGTCGGCATGGGAGTGCCGTGCTCTTTAAGGTAGCCTTCGATAGCATCCACCGCGCCCTTGCGGATCGAGCGTCCGTCCACCTCAATACCGCTCATGCGCGTCGCCGCTGAAAACGGAACAAACTCCGCGTTCATCTCCGCCAGTTCCCTGCCGCGCAGCCCATACTGCTCCTTGGCCAGCACCACGATCGAGCGGCCTTCGGGCGTTTCATCCGGCAGGCTCGACAGTTGCGAAGCATCGGCCAACTGCGCCGCGGTCACACCCGGCGCGGGTACAAACTCCGCGGCCTGCCGATTGCCGATGGTGATTGTGCCCGTTTTATCGAGCAGCAAGGTATTTACGTCACCTGCCGCTTCCACGGCACGGCCTGAGGTGGCCAGCACATTGTGCTGCACCAGCCTGTCCATGCCGGCGATGCCGATTGCCGAAAGCAGCCCGCCGATCGTGGTCGGAATCAGGCATACGAGCAGTGAAATCAGCACAAACACCGTTTGCGGCGCACCCGAGTACAGGGCGAACGGCTGCAACGTCACCACAGCTAATAGAAAGATGATCGTCAAGCCGGCTAGTAGGATGTTTAGCGCGATCTCGTTCGGCGTTTTCTTGCGCTCCGCCCCTTCCACCAACGCGATCATCCGATCCAGAAACGTTTCACCCGGGTTCGATGTGATCCGCACTGTAATCACATCCGACAGCACCCGCGTGCCGCCCGTTACCGCCGAGCGGTCCCCGCCTGCCTCACGAATCACCGGCGCGGACTCACCCGTGATCGCCGACTCATCGACCGAAGCGACTCCGTCCACCACCTCGCCGTCGCCGGGGATCACCTGCCCCGCCGTCACGCGCACGGTATCGTCCGCGCGCAGGTTTGAGCTCGGCACTTCTTCCAGGCTGCCCGCCTTGTTCACGCGGTAGGCCGTTGTTTCCGATTTTGCCAGACGCAGCGCATCGGCCTGTGCCTTGCCCCGGCCTTCTGCCATCGCTTCGGCAAAGTTCGCGAACAACACGGTAAACCAGAGCCACAACGTAATCTGCACGTTGAAGCTGAAATTGCCGCGATGCTCCACGATGTTTATCAGGAGAAGAACAGTGGTCAGCACACTGCCGATCTCGACAACAAACATGACGGGGTTGCGCATCATCACGCGCGGGTTCAGTTTGCGCAGTGCATCGAGCGAAGCACGGCGCACGATGCGGCCCTCAAACAACGAACGTCGGGTAGCCATCGGCGAATCTCCTTAAAACAGCTGCCCGGCGCGCAGAAGCAGGTGCTCCAACACCGGCCCCAACGAAAGCACGGGGAAAAACGTGAGCGCGCCGAGAATCACAATGACGCCCGTAAGCAGCGCGGTGAACAACGGCGTCGTGACCGGGAAAGTACCGGCCGAGGCAGGCACGGTTTTCTTACCCGCCAGGTTGCCGGCCAGCGCCAGCATGGGAATGATGACCAGGAAGCGTCCGCCGAACATGGCAGCGGCCAACGAGTAGTTGTACCAGGGAGTGTTCGCATTGAGGCCTGCGAATGCCGAACCATTGTTGCCGGTAGCGGAGGTATATGCATAGAGGATTTCGCTTAACCCGTGCGGACCATGATTCGCCAGGCTCGACAAGCCCAGGTTCGGCATGAGCACGGCAGCGGCGGCGAACACAAGAATCAGCAGGGGAAAGATCAGCAACGACAGCATCGCCATCTGCACGTCGAAGGCTTCGATCTTTTTGCCCAGGTACTCCGGCGTGCGGCCCACCATCAGACCCGCGATAAACACCGCCATGACGACAAAGATCAACATGCCGTACAGCCCCGCACCCACGCCGCCGAAGATCACCTCACCCAGCATGATGTTGACCAGCGGCACCATGCCCCCGAGCGGGGTAAAGCTGTCATGCATGCCGTTGACCGCGCCGCAGCTGGCGTCGGTGGTCACGGTCGCGAACAAGGCTGAGTTTGCAATGCCGAACCGCACTTCCTTGCCCTCCATGTTGCCGCCTGCCTGCAGCATGGTTGTGTGCGCATTCACCCCGGCAAAGAGCGGGTTGCCGTGCGCTTCCGCCCAGTAGGTCGTCAGCGTACCCGCGAACCACAGCACAACCATTGCCCCCAGCACCGCCCAGCCGTGCCGCGGTGAACGCACCATCTGTCCCAGCGTGACTGTCAGCCCGGCGGGGATCAGAAAGATAGAGACCATTTGGAGAAAGTTCGCCAGGGGCGTCGGGTTTTCAAATGGGTGCGCGCTATTTGCGTTGAAGAAGCCGCCGCCGTTGGTGCCGAGCATCTTGATGGCTTCCTGCGACGCTGCCGGCCCTTGCGGGATGGTTTGGGTCGTCACGGTCGTGGTTTTGCCGTCCGTGCCGGTCACCTGCTGC
>CAXTKZ010000008.1:0-47629 GCA_964244985.1 uncultured Acidobacteriaceae bacterium | reverse complement strand
CAATCGTTCCCACATTCACGTGCGGCTTCGAACGGTCAAACTTTTCCTTGCCCATGACTTGTTCCCTCTCGTATCTCGTTAACTGAACTTAGTTGCGGCTTTGACCTTGGTTGCGTCCGATAATTTCTTCTGAAATCATACGGGGCGCCTCCTCATAGCGTGCAAATTGCATGGAATAGCTGGCGCGGCCTTGTGTGCTTGACCGAATGTCATTGACGTAGCCGAACATTTCCTTGAGCGGCACCATCGCCTTGACTACCTGCGAGCCGCCGACATGCTCCATACCTTCGATACGGCCCCGCCTAGAGTTAATATCGCCGATGATCGTACCCATATGCTCCTCGGGCACTGTAACCTCGACTGCCATCATCGGCTCAAGCAATACCGGGCTTGCTTTACGCGCAGCTTCCTTAAACGCCATGGAACCCGCGATTTTAAACGCCATCTCGTTCGAGTCGACGTCGTGATAACTGCCGTCATACAATACGGCCTTGAAGTCAACCATTTCGTAGCCTGCCAGAATGCCGCCGGTCAGTGCCTCACGGATGCCCTGCTCTGTAGGCTTGATGTATTCCTTCGGTACTACGCCACCTTTAATCGCGTCCACAAACTCAAAACCGACCCCAGGCTCGTTTGGCTCCAGACGAATCTTGACGTGACCGTAATTACCAGAGCCGCCGGTCTGCCGGATATATTTGCCTTCAGCCTCAGCAATTTTACGGATCGTCTCGCGAAACGCAACGCGCGGCTCGCCGACATTTGCCTCGACCCTATGTTCTCTCTTCATCCGGTCCACCAGGATTTCAAGATGGAGTTCGCCCATTCCTGAAATGATGGTCTGACCTGATTCCACGTCCGTCCGAACTTTAAAAGTCGGATCCTCGTCAGCCAGTCTCGATAAAGCCACGCCCATCTTTTCCTGGTCGGCCTTGGTCTTCGGCTCAATGGCTACCGAAATGACCGTTTCAGGAAAGTCAATAGCTCCCAGAGCGATTGGGGCCTGTGGCGATGACAGCGTATCACCCGTTTTGATATCCTTCAGGCCCACGCAGGCACAGATATCCCCGGAGAAGATCTCAGTAATATCTTCACGCTTATTCGCATGCATTTTGACAAGACGCCCGACGCGCTCAGTCCTGCCTGTACGCGGATTTACAATCGTATCGCCAGTCTTTAAACCGCCTGAGTAAACGCGGATAAATGCGAGCTTGCCGAAAGGATCGTTGATTAGCTTGAACGCCAGTGCCGACAAAGGCACTTCATCTTTACATTCACGCACAAGGGTATGCGACGTATCGGACGGATCGATTCCTTCAACCGGCGGCAGATCGAGCGGGCTCGGCAGGTAGTCGACTACTGCATCCAGCAAGGTTTGTACACCTTTGTTCTTAAAGGACGAACCGGCCAGCACGGGAAATACATGCATTCCGATTGTCGCCTTACGGATACCGGCCTTCAACTCCGCCGGTGTCGGAATCTCTCCTTCGAGAAACTGCGCCAGCATCGTATCATCGTGTTCGGCAACTGTCTCGATGAGCTGCATCCGAAAAGCCTCAGCCTTTTTCAGAAGGTCAGCTGGAATCTCCTCAATGGAATACTTTGCACCCATGGTTTCGTCATGCCACAGGATCGCGCGCATCTCCACCAGGTCGATGACACCCGCGAACTTTGCTTCTGCTCCGATGGGAATCTGGATGGCAACCGGACGGGCACCGAGGCGCTTGCGAATTGTCTCGATGACATACTCAAAGTCGGCCCCAGCCTTATCCATCTTGTTGACAAAGCAAATGCGGGGAACCTTGTACTTATCGCCCTGCCGCCACACTGTTTCCGACTGCGGCTGCACACCCGATACTGAGTCGAACAGCGCCACCGCGCCGTCCAGCACACGCAATGACCGCTCTACCTCAGCCGTAAAGTCTACGTGGCCGGGCGTGTCGATAATGTTGATACGAATGTTGTTCCAGGTGCAGGTAGTGGCAGCGGATGTAATCGTGATGCCGCGCTCTTGCTCCTGCTCCATATAGTCCATCGTGGCAGTGCCCTCATGGACTTCGCCAATGCGATGGGTAATGCCGGTGTAAAACAAAATGCGCTCAGTCGTCGTGGTCTTTCCGGCGTCGATGTGCGCCATGATTCCGATGTTCCGGCAACGATTGAGCGGTACTTGGCGTGGCATGGATGTTCCTTTTCTGCTTCTCTAAAAGCTTGGGTTAACTACGCAACTACCAGCGGTAATGTGCGAATGCTTTATTCGCTTCCGCCATCCGGTGCACATCTTCTTTCTTTTTCATTGCCGCCCCACGGCCGTTCGCCGCGTCAAGCAGCTCATTCGTCAGCTTGTCGATCATGCCCTTTTCGCCACGGGCACGACCATAACCAACCAGCCAGCGGATCGCGAGCGAGGTACGGCGCTCAGGATTGACTTCAATCGGCACTTGGTAGTTCGCGCCGCCCACACGCCGGCTCTTGACTTCAAGCAGCGGCTTACAGTTTTCAACTGCCTTCTTGAACAGCTTCAGCGCTTCATCGCCACCCTTCTGCTCCAGGTTTGTCATGGCGGTATAGAAGATGCCCTGCGCGGTCGACTTTTTACCGCCCCACATCATTGAGTTCACAAACTTCGTCACGAGCGTGGACTGGTACACCGGGTCCGGCGCGACTTCCCGCTTGGCGATATGACCTTTTCTTGGCATTGCTTCTGATCCTCTTCCTTGATGTCACACCGCCATAGCGGCTCAAAACTATTTCTTCTTGCCGCCGCCGCCCTTGGTCGGTGCTGCCGCTCCCGCTTTCGCGCGCTTGGCTCCATACTTCGACCGCGACTGCTTCCGGTTCGCCACACCGACCGAGTCAAGCGTGCCCCGCACTACGTGGTAACGTACGCCCGGCAAATCCTTTACGCGTCCACCACGGATCAGCACGATAGAGTGCTCCTGCAGGTTGTGGCCGATACCGGGTATGTAGGTCGTGACCTCAATCCCATTCGTCAACCGCACACGGGCAACCTTGCGCAATGCAGAGTTCGGCTTCTTCGGCGTTTGGGTATATACCCGGGTGCAGACACCGCGCCGCTGCGGAGAACCTTGAAGTGCCGGCGAAGCCGTTTTATAGCGCGGCGCGGTGCGCCCCTTGCGAACCAACTGACTGAATGTAGGCACTGCTTCCACTCCCCTTCGACACAGGCCGCGCGTCATGCGCTCCCGTGGCGTTTTCATTCCATAGCGGGCAAAGCCGCGCTTTTCCCCAGCATAAACACCGGGCTGTACAAAACCTTCGGTAAAGACTCCGACGGTGATGAAGCGCTTCTCGCCATTCCTTCACGGCACAAAGGCTCAATTCCGTTTCGCGAGTCCTGGTCCGCATAGCCCGCCAAGGTGGCGGATGTCGCAAACCCAAGATTGAAGCCGTTATAAACGGCCCGGAGTCCATTGTTGCAAAACTCTCGGTGTTGCCGGTACTGCAAGTGAACCACTTACCGGCAGAACCTTTTTAGAGTAGCAAGCAGCGCGGTGTCCGTCAACAGGCGCGTTTCATCATTATCACTTCATAGGCAACCGCTGCTAGCATGCAAGCCATGCGGTCCATCGGCATCTTCGCCTCCGTCGCCCTGCTCACTCCCCTTGCAGTTAACGCCCAGCAGCCCAGCTCTTCCACGGCAGACCTGCTCACGCATCTACGGGCGACCAAACATATCGACGCTGTCGCGCTTTCGCCCGATGGTAGGCTCCTGGCCACGGACCCGGACGGCAAGCTCAGGATTGCGCCCGTCGGCAACCCGGAATCGGGGCGCACTATCCCGGTCTGCGCCGACGGCAAAGGGAGCGTATCGGGACTGAGCTGGTCGCCGGACAATGGCACCCTGGCGATCCTGGCCCAGTGCACGGGCAGCCCAGAGGTTCTCCTCACTAGTGCCGATGCAAACGGAAGACCGCGAACCCTCGCCACCCTCCATGGCTTTGCGGAGGCACTTGAGTACGCGCCGGACGGTAAAACTCTGGGGCTGTTGTATGTGGAGGGCGCGACCCGGCCCTCCGGCGCGCTTGCCGCCATGAAGCCGCCTTCGGGCGAAATCGGCGTGGAGGGCTTGGAAATCCAGCGCGTTGCCATGCTGGACGCTGCGACGGGAGCGCTCCGGCAGGTCACGCCGCCCTCCCTCCACGTATACGAGTTTTCGTTTTCCCCGGACTCGGCAAAACTGGCTTACGTGGCCGCTGCACCCCCGGGCGAAAACAACTGGTGGATCGCCAAACTGTACACACAGCCCGTTGCAGGCAGCCCCGGCACGGAAACGGAGCCCCAGGTCGTCCTTGACCCCAACACCATTGCCGGGCCGCTCCATGGGTTGCAGATCGCCGTCCCGCGCTGGTCACCCGACGGCGGGACTCTGGCTCTGATCGGTGGGCTGATGAGCGACCAGGGCGCGACCGGGGGCGACCTGTATACCGTCCCCGCCGATGGCTCCGGAGCACCTGTAAACCTGACCGCGGACGCGCAAACGTCTGTCCAGTGGATCCACTTTCTGCCCAACGGTCACTTGCTCGCGACAGAAATCGCCGCCGGGCAGGAGCAGATCGACGAGCTGAACCTCCTCTTTGCGCCCGGTTTCAAGGCTCCGGGCGGCACGCGGTTCGGCGTCACGAACCGGCTCACCGATCGCGTTGTTCAAAAACTGCCTTACTCGGTCGGCGACGGCCGCCTTGCCGGATCCTTCGCGGTTGCCCGTGACGGCACGGTTGCCGCCTGGGCCGCCTCCTCCTTCGCGCAAGCGCCGGAGGTCTATGCGGGCCCGCTGAATGGGCAGGCACTGCCTGCGGTGACGCACCTGAACGCCGGGCTCAAGCCCTCGTGGGGCAAGGCCGAGTCCATCACCTGGACAAACGACAACTCCCATGTACAGGGCTGGCTCCTGTACCCGCCCAACTACGATCCGGCAAAGAAGTATGGGCTGATTGTAATGGTGCATGGCGGCCCATCCTCGGCGATTACCCCACGCTGGCCGCGTGCCGGCTTCGGGGCCGCGCCGCTTGCCGCTTCCGGCTACTTTGTTTTCCAGCCCAACCCGCGCGGCTCGTATGGAGAAGGGGAAGCTTTCACCCAGGCCAACAAGCAGGACTTCGGCTACGGCGACCTGCGCGACATCCTCGCGGGCGTGGATGCCGTGGAGAAGCAGGTTCCCGCAGTGGACAACAATCGCCTGGGCCTCACCGGCTGGAGCTACGGCGGGTTTATGACCATGTTCGGCGTCACGCAGACTACGCGCTTCAGGGCGGCCGTGGCGGGCGCGGGCATTGCCGATTGGCTGTCGTATTACGGCGAAAACTCGATCGATCAATGGATGACCCCGTTTTTCGGTGCAACGGTATACAAGAACCCAGCCGTGTACGCCAAGAGCTCCGCGATCACCTACATCGACCGGGTTAAGACGCCGACGCTGGTCGTGGTGGGCGACCGCGACGGCGAGTGCCCGGCCCCGCAGTCCTTCGAGTTCTGGCATGCTCTCAAAGCGGAAAACGTACCGACGACGCTGGTGGTGTACCCGAACGAGGGCCACGGCTTCGTTAACCCCGACCACCAGAAAGATGTGATCGAGCGGTCGATCCGCTGGTTCGGCGAGTACCTGAAGTAAGAACCGCTTGGACGAAATAAGGACCGCTCGGACGTTCCCCAGCAAACGCCGGCTCATCCTGAGGAGTGAAGCGACGAAGGACCTGCTTTCATCGGCAATCGGCAAGAAGCAGGTCCTTCACTTCACGCAGGACAACTCGTTTTCCGCCACCGTTCGGCTCCATACTGCACTTTCCTGTAAACTTCAGTGGCAATCACCCCGTCCCGCGCACGATCGGAAATCCGGAGGGCGATACGCAACCGTCTGCCCCCTACACTCCGGCAGACGGGGAGGTTTCATGCAGCGGTTTTTCACCCTTATAGGGTTGCTTTTGTTTGCTCTTCCCGTCGGACTTTCAGTTACAGGCTGTGCCACCAACGTCAGTGCTTATTGCAATAGTGCGGGCTATGGCCCCAAGCTGGGCGAGATTTTCTCCGTCCGCTTTCCCCAGGGGCAATCCTCCGTCGGCCTTTCGCTCTCTTATGGTCAAAGCGCCCAGGCACCCACCCCGGTCGCGACTGACTGCCGCAATACGACCGTCAGCACCGGCGCGGCCACATACGGCTCGTCCAACCTGCAAATGGCTGACATCAGCCCGACCGGCAGTGTTTGCGCGGGTACCTGGAACCGCCTGAGCGCCGGCGGCATCCCGGATTACACCATCTGCACGCCCCCCACGACTCCCGGCACAGCCACCATTACCGCCAGCCTGGGCGGCGTGACCAGTAACCCTTTCACGGTCTACGTCCACCCGCAGATCTCCGGCATTGCCATCGGCACACAAGCGAGCTGCATCCCGTCAGGGCAGCCTGGACCGAATCTTCTGTCGGGAACCTCGGTCTTCGGCACGGACGGCGTGCTCTTGCAAGCGTCCGGCACGGGTAATAGTGTCGGCACCATCACCTATACGGCAAATACACCGGATATCGTCACGATCAACAACACCAACGTGAGCTCCGGCGGCACCACCGCGGGCGGCGCACTCGGCACTACCATTGCCAACCAGCCCGGTGGCACTGTCATCACCGCGACCGTTGCGGGACTCAGCGGCAACGCGGCAGCCACCAGCTCCGCCGCGGGCTACTTTTATACCTGCCCGCCTGCGAAGGTTGCGCTGTCGCTCGCGTCCAGCAACGGCGGCATCAACAGCGACGGCTCCGTCACCGTCACGGCCGGCAATCCGCAAACCATCAACTCCGTGCTGACCGATGCAACCGGCACCACCATCACGCCGCTTGCCGGCACCGGCCCGGATTTCACCTCAAATTTGCCCCAGCAGGTACAGGTCACCACTGGCGGCGTCGTCAGCAGCGCGCTGCCCGGCATTGCCTCTGTTACCGGCATCTGCCAGCCCGGTGCCGCGACCACCTCCACCACAACCTCCTCAAGTACGTCCTCGAGCGCGACCGGCTCCAATTGCAACCCCACGCCTCTCAACGTGTTGGGTACGTTCGGCACCGGCCTGCCCATTACCGGCAATTTGCTGAAAGTCCGTTCGCCCGGCGTCAACAATACGCAGCTGTGGGCAGCCTCGCCGCAGTCGCAGTTCTTTACGCCTTTCGACCTGGCCCTTAGCCAGAGCGGGCAGCCCGTGCTGTTGCCGTACCAGCCCAATTCCATGGTGCTTGACCCCACAACAACGAGCCTGTATTTCGGTTCATATCGCGAGCTCATGATCTACAGCGCCGCCAACAACACACTGGCCGCGCAGGATACAACCGTGCCCGGCGTGGTGCTTGCGGTGTCGCCTTCCAACACGCAGGTGGTCATCGCCGACCAGCTGCGCCGGGTGATTTACCTGTACACGCCCGCCGTGCGCTCCACCACCTCCGGATCCACCGCGACAACCAATGCGTCCGTGATCAGCACGGGCGGCCTCGCGACCCATGCCGTGTACTCGCAGGATGGCAAAAACGTCTACATCGTAGGGCTGAACGCCTTGTACGTCCACAATGTCGTAAGCGGCTGGAGCCAGTACCCGCTGACCAGCGCCGACCCGACCGCTTCCTGCGCGCTCGACAACACTGGTAGCACTCCCTTCTGCTCGCCCGACGTAGCGCTTACGCTGCCCTCGGTCGCGGCCTTTATCAGCGGCGCTCCGGTAACGGCGCGCTCCTATTGCCCGGATACCACCACCAACCCGGTGACCTACAACCCGCTCGCAGCGACCGTGACCGGCTCTTCGGCTCAGCACCTTGCAGCTACCCCGGACGGCCTGCACATCGTCGGGGCAAGCACGACCGGAGTCAGCGATATCGTGCACAGCCCTTCGGGCGACGCTTCGCAGCTCGTTGCGCCCATAGGTCCGTGCCCCGGGGTCATCGCGGGAACAGCAGGTCCGCTTCAAATCCAGACCACGCTTCAGCAGCTGGCCTATACCGGCATCACTCCCACACAGATCGATCAGGTGCTGTCTTCGCCGGACTCGTCCAAGGCCTTCGTGACCTATCAGGCTGCGGCTGCCTCGGGCATTCTGCCCTTGTACACACCATCCGCGACTGCCGGTACTCCCGGCGCGCTGACCAATGTGCAGCTGACGGCGGGAGCACAGGCACCGATCGCCGGCGTATTCTCGCCCGATGCCTCGCTCTTTTTTGCGAGTACGACGGGCGATAATCTGATCCACATCGTCAATACGGCAACGGACAAGGACCAGCAGCAGCTTAACCCGCAGTTGACCACCACCAACGGTCAGGCAGTCCCGGCGCAGTTCCTGCAGACCCGCGCACGGCCTACCACCTAAACTCCGCATAACCCGAAGAAAAGCCCGCTCTCTTTGCGGGCTCTTCCTTTTGCAACACCTCTTGCGGCAGCAGCATCCAAAAGGAGAACACAAGGCGAAGGTAGAGGATTGAGCATGGAAGAGTTGAAGAAAAGCGAAATGATGGCGCATCTGCTTGCGGCACTGGAAGAAGGCAAGGACATCGGCCACTACGGGCGGCTTACTTTTGCCATGGTGGCGCGGCACTTCCTGAGTGAAGACGAGCTGCTCCAAACACTCTCGAAAGATAAGGATTTCTCAGAAGAACAGGCAAAGCTGCTGATCGCACAGGTGCAGGGCCGCGACTACAACCCGCCGAAGCGTGAGCGGATTCTGGGCTGGCAGAAGGAGCAGGAGTTCCCCATCTGTCCGAATCCTGAAGACCCTGATGCCTGCAACGTTTACAAGGACCTGAACTTTCCCGACCACGTGTACGAACATATTCAGCACTATATCGAGCAGAAGGTGCACAGCGGGTCTTAGGTCTGTTCTGCTCTGAAATCAGAGCGCAGTCATCTGCAATGGCGGTTTTCTCATTAAGGAAGCCGCCATCGCGAAACCTTGAAGTACATCTTCGGGCGTACATGGTTCCAAGATGTAGGGTGACGACGGTACCGTTGTTCGCTCTCTACGGGGCCATTACACTCGGCGTATGCTATCTATCTCCGATACCTGGTGTGCCAATGCATGGCAGGCGGGTCTGGCTTTTCTCGACCGCCTGCCAGTCCGGCGGCATGCACTGGCCCCGCACCTTGAAATAGGGCAGTTTGGCGAAGAAGCCGCATTTTTTCACTTGCGCCGATCCGGCTTCACTGTGATTGCCTTTGGATGGCGTACCGGCCGTGCCCCCGGCGACTTGGATTTAGTCGCATGGGAGCGCGACATGTTGTGCTTTATTGAAGTAAAAACGCGTTCAACGCGGGATTTCGCAACCGCTGAAGCTGCGGTAAACAGCGAAAAGCGCCGCAATCTCCGACGTTTGGCGGGTTACTACCTGCGCCAGTTTCCGAGCGGCACCCCATCCCGGTTCGACATCTTGTCGGTTTACCTGCAAGGGAAGCGCAAACCAGAGTTTGAGCTGTTTCGTAATGCGTTTGGGTGGACGGAAGGCGCAAACGCTTAACTGCTGCTCGCGTCCTGCCATTCCTCATACCAAGCCATCTGAATCGCTTCCAGCTTCGACTCAGTCGATTTGCTCGGATCGCCCGCGAAGCCTGCAAGCCCTGTCACATACTTGTGCAGCTCGGTAAAACGTGTTTGCAGGGGGTCCAAGTGCGGGTACTTTTCCTGCAGCTGAATACCGATCTCTTCCGCGTCGTCCCATGTGATTTCTTTCGGCATGCAGCGGCTCCTTATTTGCTCCCGCTGAGGGTGAGCGGCTTGCCTTCTGAAACGTAATTCTTGTTCCAGGAAGGGATTTCCACCACGTAGGTCCCAGGCCGCTCAATCACCGCTTGGCATCCCAGACGCGAATTGAGCTGCAGGCCAGGTGCTTTCTCCATACGGTCCAGCTCTTCCTCACTCGCCTCATTCAAGCCGCGTTCCCCCTCCCTGATATGCAGGTGGCAGGTGGTGCAGGCGCACACGCCGCCGCAGGCATGGTCGAGAAAAATGCCGTAATTTTCCGCCACGTCCAGAAACGACATGGGCAAGCCGTGGTGGTCGTACGGCATGGTACCGAAGGGAAACTCTACCGTGCGGCCTTCCGGCTCGAAAGTCACGCGCACCATACTCTCGGCAGCGGGCCTGGTCAGGTCGAATTGCTGTTGTTCCTTCTCGTCCATGGCATGGCTTTCACTCACGCTCATTGTGTTTTCTCCCGCTTGAGGAACTCATTCTCGCGCAAGGCTGCTTTCGTAACGCTCCGAGATTGTTCGATCTTGAAATTCACTTCCGCCAGCTTAATTTCAATGAAAAGTATGTCCAGAGCATGCTGCATTTCGCGCATCTCCTGTTTTTGTAGCTCCTGCTGCCGCCCAACCTCTCGGCCGCACTCCTGGTGATCCATTCCTTGCGGAAGATCGTAGGCGGAGGGAAGCGAACGCAAGCGCGTTTGCAAAGCACTCAGCTCGCGCGCGAAGTAACGCGGTTCGCTCATCGATGGAGTTCCAAACACATCCATAAACCCCATCCTACCCGATCTCCGCCTTGGCAAACGGGTGCGGGGCCGATGGCCCTTCGCCCAGGTTTTCGCCCGCGGACTCCATCGTCTTCCCGCCTAGTGCCGCGCTGACTGTTTGATCCATCATCAGCTCCGCCAGCCGCCGTGTGGCCTTATCCAATGCCTCAATGCTTGCGCGGATCGCCGCGCGATCCTCACCCTGCTTCAGCACGTGCAGCTCATCCACAACGAGGCCGATTTCGGTCTGCTCCTCATACGATAGCTGCGCCCAGACAGGGTGTGTCTTTGCTTTCTCCACGCGTGCCAGAATATCGTCCGCCTCCACCCGCGCCTCGATCAACTGACGCTGCTCAAAGTCGGCTTCAGCATTGTCGAATGAATCAAGGATCATTGTCTCGACTTGCTCATCGGTGAGTCCGTAGGTCGGCTTCACTTCGATCTGAGCTGCGGTGCTTGATCGCTGTTCACGGGCGGAAACCTGCAAAATCCCGTTCGCGTCAATGAGAAACTTCACCTCGATCCGCGGCAGCCCGGCAGCCATGGGCGGAATGCCTTTCAAGTCGAATCGGGCAAGCGAGCGGCAATCTTTCGCCAGTTCGCGTTCCCCCTGCACCACATGCACCGCGACATTCGTCTGCCCATCGACGCCGGTGGTGAAGTGCTCCGTTTCGCTTGCCGGGATGGTCGAGTTGCGCTGGATGATTTTCGCGACCACGCCGCCGAGTGCTTCAATCCCAAGTGAAAGCGGGGTTACATCCAGCAGCAACATGTCCGCCGTAGCGGCCGAGCCGCCCGCGAGAATGTCAGCCTGCACCGCAGCCCCGAGGGCCACGACCTCGTCCGGGTTGAGCTCCGTATGCAGCGTGCGACCGCGCTGTGCGAGCTCGAACAGCTCCGCCACACGCCCCTGTACGAGCGGGATGCGTGTCGAACCCCCGACCATCACGACTTCATCGATCTGTTCCGGCGCGACCTGCGCGTCTTTGAGCGCCTGACGCACCGGCGCAAGCGTCCGCTCCACAATCGGTGCGATCAGCTGCTCGTACTGCGTCCGGGTCAGCTGGCGCGCATACAGCTTGCTGCCGTATGGCTCCTGCTCCGGCAGCTCGACTAGGATGCGGGTGCTTTCGGCGGAAGAAAGCGCGATTTTTGCGTCCGTCACCGCCTTCCGCACGGCCTGCACGGTTTCCGCGCTTCCCCGAACATCCTGCCCCGTAGACCCGGCGATATCATCCAGCGCAATCGCCAGCAGCAGGTTGTCGATATCGTCGCCGCCCAGGTGCGTGTCGCCGCCCGTCGCGACCACCTCGAAGATGCCGTCCTGCAAGCGCAAAATCGAAATATCGAACGTGCCGCCGCCGAAGTCATACACCGCGACCAAACCTTCTTTCGCACGATCGAGTCCATACGCCAACGCCGCCGCAGTCGGCTCATTCACCAGCCGCAACACATCCAGTCCCGCCATCCGGCCCGCGTCCTTGGTCGCCTGGCGCTGCGCGTCGTTGAAGTACGCCGGGACGGTGATGACCGCCTTCGCGACCGGCGCGCCGAAGTACCGCTCCGCGTTGCGCTTGAGCTGCCGCAGCACCTGCGCGCCGATCTCGGGCGGGGTGTACTCATGCTCACCGATGCTGAGCCGAATCACCTCGCCGGGCCCAACATCCGGGGCCACGCGGAAGGGAAATAATTTCAACTCTTCGCCCACATCCTCCAGCCCGCGCCCCATCAGCCGCTTGGCCGAATACACAACACGGCTGGCGGACTCACTCAGGTATCGGCGCGCGCCGTTGCCGACCACCACGCGCTTGTCGCCCTGCGCCGGGAACGCTACAACCGAGGGCACGAGGTTGAGGCCGTCCTCACCGGGGATGACCACCGGCTGACCATTCTGCATGAACGCGACGAGCGAGTTTGTGGTGCCCAAATCGATGCCGACGACACGGTCTGCCTGTGTTCCGGCTGAAGTTTCTTCCATTGCCATATGTCCAGTTTATGCGCCCAGGGAGTCGCGCACGTCGCGTACAAGATTGCCAACATAGCGGCGCTTATCAAGCAGCGCGGCCATGCGCTGGAGGCTTTGCCGATCTTCGGCACTGTCCCACCCTGCCCACTCACGTTCGATTGCGCCGGTGATGGACTGAAAGCGCTCTTCAAACTGCGCCCGTGCTGCTTGGAGGTCCGTCCGGAGCTGTGGGTCGTCTCCGCCCATGCGCATTTCCTCAAGCTGCATGTTCAGTTCAAACACTTCTTCAAGCAAATCCGGCGGCGTTTTTGCCGGAGACTTCTCGTCTGCAAGCGTCACGCCTTCCAACCGCAGCAGGTACTCTGTGCGGGAGATTGGGTCTTTAAGGGTCCGATAAGCGTCGTTCAGGAGTGAAGTCTGTTCAAGCGACCACTGCTGCTCTTCGGCACCCGCACGGGCAAACCGATCCGGATGCACCTCACGGCTGCGCTTGTAAAAAGCTTTCTCCAGTGCGCGCGTGTCGAGGTTGAGCTTGCGGGGCACGGCAAAAACGGTGAAATAATCCGTAAGCGCCGTAGCCATTACGACGAAAAGGAGGAGCCGCAGCCGCAGCTCTTAGTTGAGTTTGGATTGATAAAGTTGAAGCCTTGCCGCATCAGCGTTTCTTCGTAATCGAGGATCATGCCATGCAGGTACAGGAACGACTTCGGGTCGACAAAAATGCGAATGTCGTCAAACTGGTATACCCGGTCGCGCTCGCGGGGCTGCGTGTCGAAGCGGATGTTGTAAGAGAGCCCCGAGCAGCCGCCACCCTGGATGCCAAGCCGCAAACCGCCCTCAGTGGGCGCAATGCCTTCCTTCGCCATGGCCACGCGGATGCGCTTGAGAGCGCGCTCGGTGACCTGGACGCCCTTCTGGTTTGGCGCGAGGTTTTCGGGTTGGAGTGCAATTGGCGTTGCTACCATCTAATCAGACCTCATCCTCTCCACGTACCCGGAGGCAGGTTGCTTTCGAGTGACTCGTGAAAGTCTTCATTTACTTCAACTGCTGTTTCGATCCGCTCGCGTAAGAGGTCCCTAAATGTCGGCTGCGCGCTTTGCACATACGGTGAAATCGTGAGCCGGTTATATCGAGTGATGAGCATGCCTAGCCAAAGGACGCCTAAAACGACAAGCATAATTCCTGCGTAAGCTAACAGGCGAAAAGTCACGTCGTGCATATTGCGCTCGGCTCTACCTTGTTGAGCTTCATATCGCCATTTGCTGACATGAACTCACCCAGTTTGAAGCTTGCTGATTCTTTCCTTCAGAAATGCGATCTCAGCCTGCAAGACAATCTCACGACGAAACGCATCAAGTTTGTCCAACCATGTCCGATGGCGCTTCGCCGTGAGCGACGTCCACTGTCCTTTGTATTCAAAACCGCGCTTCAGTTCCGCCATCAGCTCATCAATCTGCAAAACATACGGCTGAAGATCGGCACTCGCTTGCATGGAGTCACTCACGCCGTTCTCTCCCTTACGCGATTGCGACCGACTGCTCCGCGGGAACGTTCTGTCCTACCCCGTTCTTCGCCTTCCAGTCGCCGATGGCCGCGCGGATCGCGTCCTCCGCGAGCACCGAGCAGTGAATCTTCACCGGCGGTAGCGCCAGCTCCTTTACGATGTCGGTATTCGAGATCGTCATCGCTTCGGCAATGGTTTTGCCCTTCACCCACTCGGTCGCGAGCGAGCTCGAAGCGATTGCCGAGCCGCAGCCGAATGTCTTGAACTTGGCTTCCTCAATGACCTGCGTCTCAGGATTGACCTTGATCTGTAGGCGCATCACATCGCCGCATTCCGGTGCGCCGACAAGCCCTGTACCTACTTCAGTGGAGCTCTTGTCGAGCGTACCCACGTTACGGGGATTGCTGTAGTGATCTACGACTTTGTCGCTGTATGCCATGTCTTTATCTCCTCGAAAACTCTAAACCTTTAGTGCGCCGCCCACTCAATCTTTGTCAGGTCGATGCCTTCCTTCACCATCTCGTACAAGGGCGACAACTCCCGCAGCTTCAACACGACGTCGATCAGCTTCTCGGCCACATAGTCCACCTCGGCCTCTGTATTGAACCGCCCTAACCCGAACCGGATGGAGCTATGCGCCACATCGTCGCCCAGGCCAAGTGCCTTCAACACATATGACGGCTCCAGCGTTGCCGAGGTGCAGGCCGATCCACTCGAAACCGCGATGTCGTTGATGCCCATCAGCAGGGACTCGCCCTCGACGTACACAAAACTCATATTCAGATTACCCGGCAAGCGCTTGTCTGGGTCCATCGTGCCATTGATGTGCACGTAGTCGAGCGCTGCTTCGAGCTTCTGCTGGAGCTTGGTCCGCAAGGCCAGTTGACGCTCCGCCTCCGCCGCCATCTCCTGCCCGGCAATTTCGGCCGCCTTGCCGAAGCCCACAATGCCCGGCACGTTCAAGGTACCCGACCGCATGCCACGCTCATGGCCGCCGCCATTGATCTGCTCGGAGATCTGCACGCGGGGGTTGCGCCGGCGCACATACAGGGCCCCTACGCCTTTCGGCCCATAAATCTTGTGGGCCGTAAACGACATCACGTCGATGTTGTCCTTGATCACATCGATCGGTATCTTGCCGAATCCTTGTACGCCGTCCGTGTGGAAGATCACGCCGCGCTCATGGCACAGGGCACCGATCTCACGCATCGGCTGAATCACGCCGATTTCATTATTGGCCCACATAATCGTGACCAGGATGGTCTTGTCGGTCATTGCGGCGCGAAGATCGTCAAGTGAGATCAACCCGTCTGCCTGCACCGGCAGGTACGTCACCTTATAGCCCGATTTTTCCAGGCGCTTGCAGGTATCGAGCACAGCTTTATGCTCGCTCACCTGGGTGATGATGTGGTTCCCGCGCTCCTTGTACATCTCGGCAATGCCCTTGATTGCCAGGTTGTTCGACTCAGTCGCGCCGGAGGTGAAAATGATCTCCTTCGCGGTCGCGCCGATCAGCTTTGCGATCTGCTCGCGCGCGTACTCCACGCCCTGCTCAGCTTCCCAACCGAAGCCGTGGTTGCGGCTCGCGGCGTTGCCGAATTTACCGGTGAAAAACGGCACCATCGCTTCCAACACACGCGGATCCATCGGCGTGGTGGCATGGTTGTCCATGTAAATCGGCAGCTTCACGCCGCCCGGTGCCGTACCTGCTTCGCCGGTAACCGCGGGAACAATCTGGTCGCCTTCAGGCGCATTCAACGGCGGATTTTCCTGCATCTGTACTGCTGTGCTCATCGTTGTTTCTCCAACAAAACTGAATGCCCGGAAGGGGCTGCTACATACGGATCGAAACTAAACCTTGCGCGGGCTGCGGGACCCGCTCCGCATCCACCAAATCGCCGATGCGGATGCCTTTGAGCAGGTCGGTGATGGACTCATTCACCCGTGCCATCGGTTCTTTGATGGTGCAGCTATCATTTAAGTCGCAAGGACGCGGTCCGGAGCTGCACGCAGTCAAAAATAAAGGCCCGTCCACCGCGCGGATCACCTCGAAAGCGGTAATCTCACCGGGGTCGCGCACCAGCGCATAGCCGCCGTTCATTCCCGCCGTCGAGCGCACCAGCCCCACTTTGGCCAGACGCTGTAATATCTTCGCGAGCAGTTGGGGCGGAATGTGATACGCCTCGGCAATATCTTTCGCGCTCAGGGCGGCAGATTTCGGATGCTCGGCCAAATACTTGAGCGCCATGAGCCCGTAATCCGCTTTTTTGGTCAGCCGAAGCATACTTACCCAGTATAGGAGCCGTGGAGGGGGGAAACAATCACTGTCTTTCTTTTTTCGATAATTCCTATCGAACCGGGCAGGAAGCGCCGAAATAGGATCGGGTTTTCCAATTTCGGCCCTGTCCATCGCAATTGCGCCCATTTGCGCGAAAATCACTGGACATCCAGTGCCCTTTGGCTGCAATCTCTGCGTATCGGGCCTCTTTTTTGAGCTCAACCACACCCCATGCCGACCCCCTGCAAACACCCCAGAGTGCGCGTCGTGTCCCGCCAGGATGACGTCGAGTTCGTAGAATGCCAGGACTGCGGAGAGGTTTTCGACTCCGACGAGTTCCGCGATATGGAGATTGAAGAAAAAACCAGGCTTGCGGCCAAGCCGGAAGATCTTGAGGTGGACTAGTCCCCCGACTCCAGTGTCGGCGCGGCGGTGTTCAAGCGCCGCGCCATGGTGAGCGCATAGTCGAACCCCGACACGCAAGCCAGCAGGGCAGTACCAAACAAGGCCCAATGCCGTAGGACCGATACGGCAGCCCAAGGGGCGAACTGCGCCAGCATGACCGCGACCACCGCGACAATCTGCACTAGCGTGTTTGCTTTGCCGAACACGGACGGCCGAAAGTTGCGCAGCCCTACCGCGGCGAATAAAATCGCGCCGACGACCAAGATGCCCAAATCTCGCGCAAATACCAGCAGCGTAACCCGCCGCGATACCAGGCCCACATGGTGCAGGGTCAGGAACAGCGAAGACAACAGAAGTTTGTCCGCCACCGGGTCCAGGTACATGCCGAGCGTGGTCCGCTGTTTGAGCCAGCGCGCCAGCAGACCGTCGAGCGCGTCGGAAATCCCGGCAATGACAAACAACACAAATGCCAGGACGAACCGGTTCTCCAGCACTGCAAGCAGCAAAAACGGCACCAGGCACAGGCGCAGAAACGTAAGCTGGTTGGGTGCCGCGCGCAGTTGGCTCATGCTGATTCTCGGTGGTACGGAAGCAGAACACATGCTACTCCACCCGCGCGCTGCCAGGAACAAAAGCACTGTTCTGTTTCTTGACACCGTCCCACGCCGCCGGTAGCGTTGTTGGAGAGCATGCAGCATCATCTCCATTCCGCGCACCACCGTTCGCCCGCACAGGCGGCGCATCGCGGAGGCTCACAGTAATTCGCTCGAACTTCTCAGAATGAGTGATCGGACCGAAGCCCGCCCGCCTCTCCCGAGCGCAGGCGGGCTTTCTTATGCGAAAGGAACCCGTGGTGGACCAGGCACTCGACTTCAACAAAATGGACGGCCTCGTGCCCGGCATCGTGCAGGATGCAGCGACCGGTGAGGTCCTGATGACAGGCTTTCTCAACGAGGAGAGCTGGCGGCGTACGCAGGAAACCGGCTACGTGACGTTCTGGAGCCGCACCCGGCAAAAGCTGTGGGCCAAGGGGGAAACCAGCGGCAACCGCCTGCGTATCCTGGCCGCCTCAACCGACTGCGACCGGGATACGCTCTTGTTTAAGGTGTCGGTCGAGGGTGACGGCCTGGTGTGCCATGAAGGTACGGTGAGCTGCTTCACGCGGCCGCTGCTGACGGAGGCGCGCGCGTGAACAAGCTTCGTTTAGGCATCCCCAAGGGCTCGCTCCAGGACGCAACCATCGACCTGTTCGCGAAAGCGGGCTGGAAAGTTTATGCGAACGGACGGTCCTATTTCCCGCAGATTGACGACCCTGAGATCGAGTGCATGCTCATCCGCGCGCAGGAAATGGCGCGTTACGTGCACTCCGGGGTGCTCGATGCCGGACTGACGGGCATCGACTGGGTGGTCGAAAGCGGGCTCGATGTTGAAAGCGTGTGCTCGCTTGTGTATGCAAAGCAAAGTCGCCAACGGGTCAAGTGGGTGCTCGCTGTACCCGAGGACGCGCCATGGCAGCGGGCGGAAGACCTGGCGGACAAAACGATCGCGACCGAGCTGGTCGAGGTGACGAAGCAGTACTTCGCGGGCAAGAACGTGCCCGTCAAGGTTGAGTTTTCCTGGGGTGCCACCGAGGTGAAGCCGCCGATGCTGGCCGACGCCATCGTCGAGATCACCGAAACCGGATCGAGCCTGCGCGCGAACCGCCTGCGGATCATCGACACAGTCATGGAGTCGGAAACACGACTGATCGTGAACTCCGCTGCTGCCGAGGACAGATGGAAGCGCGCAAAAGTCGACACGCTGGCGTTGATGCTGCGCGGTGCAATTGACGCACAGGGCCAGGTAGGTCTGATGCTCAATGTGCATCGCGACCGGCTCGCTGAGGTGCTGGCGGTGCTGCCCGCGCTTAACTCGCCCACCGTCTCCTCATTAACCCAGGAAGGCTGGTCGGCGGTGAATACGATCCTGGAGGAAGGGGTCGTGCGCGAGGTGATCCCCAAGCTGAAGGCGGCGGGCGCGACGGGGATTGTGGAGTATCCGCTGAACAAAGTTGTTTTATAGCCCTTGACGATTACCCGTCACGAAGTGACCGCCAGCTGCGAAGGCGGTTTTTGTCTTCCGCAAGTAGGAGTATTCATGGACATTGTCCGCACCACAGGACTGGGCGGTCGCCGCGGGCGCGCCCGCGTTGCACAGTTGGCCCAGCGCGGAGCCGCCATGGACGCGCGCGTTGCCCCAGCGGCGGAGCGCATTACCAACGCCGTGCGCAAGGACGGCGATAAAGCCCTGCGCGCCTGGGCTTTGAAGCTCGACGGGTTGCCCGCGAAAGTGCCGCTCGCCATCGACCCCGCCGAGATGCGCGCGGCGCTTGCCGAGATGCCCACAGACGTGCGCCGCGCGCTTGAAACCGCCGCCGCGAACATCCGCGCTTTCGCCGAAAGACAGATGCCGGCGGAGTGGGATTTTGAGCCCACGACGGGCTTGAGCGTCGGCCAGCGGGTGCGCCCGCTTGACTCGGTCGGCTGCTACGTCCCGAGCGGGCGTCATCCCTTGCCTTCCACGCTGCTGATGACCGCCATCCCCGCGCAGGTTGCGGGCGTCAAGCGCATTGTCGCGGTCTCCCCGCGCCGTGTTCCGGAAGTGTTGGCTGTCGCCGCACTCCTCGGCATCACGGAGTTTTACCAGGTAGGCGGCGCGCAGGCCGTGGCCGCGCTGGCCTACGGTACGGACACAATTCCAAGGATCGACAAGATCGTCGGCCCCGGCAACGCCTATGTGACTGCCGCGAAGAAGCTGGTCGCCTTTGACGCGGATATCGACATGCTCGCCGGCCCGACCGAAATCATCGTGACCAGCGAAGCCGGAGACCCGCGCGAGATCGCCGCCGACCTGGTCGCACAATCCGAGCACGACCCGGATGCGGTCGCCATCTTCATCACGACCCGCCCGGAGCTGGCGCGGAGCGTCGTCGCGGAAACAAAAGCGCAGGCCAAAGCGAATCCCATTGCCGCGTTGTCGCTCAACCGCTCGGGTGTGGCCATCATCGCCGGGTCGCTTGAGGAAGCACATGCGATTACCAACGAGCTCGCGGGCGAGCACCTGACCGTCGATACCGCCGAGGATCTCGCCTGGGTGCGTCACGCAGGATCAGTATTCATCGGGCGCTGGTCACCGCAGCCCATGGGCGACTACGTTTCCGGCCCCAACCACACCCTACCCACTGGCGGCGAAGCGAGGCTACGCGGCGGCCTGAGCGTGTACGACTACCTGAAGCTCATCACCGTGCAGCAGTACACGCGCGAAGGGCTCGATGCGCTGGGGCCAGCGGCAATCCGCATTGCGGAAGCGGAAGGGTTGACCGGCCATGCCGAGGCTGTGCGGGTGCGCGGGGTCGGCGCATGAGCGTGCCCGCGCCCAGGCGAATTATTCAAAACATGAAGGAGTATCATCCGCCGCTGGGCAACCGCGACGGGCTGCGGCTCGACTTCAATGAAAATACGCTGGCTTGTTCGCCGCGCGTCCGAGAGGCGCTCGCGCGGGTGACGGCGGGCGACCTGACCCGCTATCCCGAGCGCGGCCCTATGGAAGCTCTTGTGAGCCGCCGCTTCGGGCTCGGGCCGGAGCAAGTGCTGCTCACCAACGGCGTCGATGAAGCCATCCATGTTCTGTGCCAAACATACCTTGAGCCGGGTGCCGAACTTCTGCTGCCCGTGCCCACCTACTCCATGTATGAGGTGTACGCCTCAGCCACGGGCTCAAAAATTGTGCCCGTGCAGGCTGCGCGTGAGGATTTTGCCTTTCCTTACGAGCGGGTCGTGCAAGCGATCAGCCCAAAAACCCGCATCGTCGCACTTGCCAACCCGAACAGCCCCACTGGGAGCACGCTCACCCGCGAGCAAATCCTGAGCATCGCCCGGCGCGCTCCACAGGCCATCGTGCTCGCCGATGAGGCATACTTCCATTTCTTCGGCGAAACCGTCCTCGACTGCTTGATCGAGTGTCCAAACCTCGTGGTCGCGCGCACGTTTTCCAAAGCCTACGGCCTGGCCGGTTTGCGGCTCGGGCTGCTTGCGACGGGCGAGCACAACATGCACTGGCTGCGGCGCGTCATCTCGCCTTACAGTGTCAACGCGCTCGCGCTGGTATGCCTTCCGGCGGCGCTGGAAGATACGGCCTACCTGGATTGGTACGTAGGTGAAGTGAAAACCGCGCGGGCTGAGTTTTACGCCGTCTGCGGGGAGCTCGGCGTGCGCACCTGGCCCTCGCAGGCCAACTTCGTCCTGCTCGCCATCGGCCCGCGCCACCGCGAGTTTACCCGCGGGATGCACGAGCGCGGCATCCTGGTCCGGGACCGCTCCGCCGACCCCGGCTGCGACGGCTGCGTGCGCATCACGGTGGGCACACGCGAGCAGATGCACGCCTGTCATGATGCCTTGCGGGACGTAGTCCACGAGCTCAGGCTGTACGATTGAGTATGCCAAGCAAGAGCCCATCGGCAGCCCCACCGACATCGCCAAAAGTGCCTTCTCGTAAGGTCCCGGAACCCGCGAAACGCACCGCCGTTTTGCACCGCGACACCACCGAAACCCAGATCGCGCTCCGGCTCACCATCGAGGGCACGGGACAGTACACCATCGCCACAGGCATCCGGTTTTTCGATCACATGCTGGAGCTGTTCACGCGGCACGGCGCGTTCGATTTAGAGCTCACCTGCAAGGGCGATCTCGATGTCGACCAGCATCACACGATGGAAGATGTGGGCATTGCGCTCGGCGAAGCGTTCGACCAGGCGCTGGGCGACAAAAAAGGCATCCACCGCGCGGGCTACTTTCTAATGCCGATGGACGAAACGCTCGGCATTGCGGCGGTGGACCTGAGCGGGCGCGTCGCGTGCAAGGTCAAGACCAAAGTGAAGACAGCGCTCGTCGGCGACCTGCAAAGCGAGCTGGTTGAGGACTTCTTCGACGGCTTTGCCCGGGGCGCACGCGCGAACGTCCACCTGAAAACCATGTACGGCCGCTCAAACCACCACAAGCTGGAAGCCTTGTTCAAAGCCTTTGCGCGGGCGCTGCGCGTGGCCTGCTCACGCGATAAGCAGCTTGGTGAAATGCTGCCGTCGACAAAAGGCCTATTGTGATCGCGGTTGTCGACTACAAAGCCGGCAACCTTACCAGCGTGCTGAAGTCGCTCACTGCCGCCGGCGCTTCCGATCTCCGGGTCACGGAAGACCCGGCGATGGTCGTGCAGGCGGAAAAAATCATCCTGCCCGGCGTGGGCCACTTTGCCGCGACCGCGCACTTGCGCGAGCGCGGGCTGGAGCAGGCAATCCGCGAGCGGGCTGCCGAGGGAACACCTTTTCTCGGCATCTGCGTGGGCCTGCAATGGCTGTTCACCGGCAGCACGGAGTCGCCCGAAACACCCGGCTTCGGCGCGTTCGCGGGTGAGTGCGCCCGCTTCGACGACACCCGCCTGAAATGCCCGCACGTCGGCTGGAACGCGCTTGCGATTCCGCATGAGACGCCGCTCACGCGCGGCCTCCGCGACGGTGAGCATGTGTACTTCACACATTCCTACCGCGCGCCGGTCGTCGGAGAAACAACGGCGACCTGCGATTACGGCGGCGCTTTTTCCGCGATTGTCGAGCGCGGCAACATCATGGGCGCGCAGTTTCATCCGGAAAAATCGGGCGCGGCCGGGCTTCGTCTTTTACGCAACTTCCTGGAGCAATAACGAGTGCTGACCAAACGCATCATCGCCTGCCTCGACGTCAATGCCGGACGCGTCGTCAAAGGCGTGCAGTTCGAAGACCTGATCGATGCGGGCGACCCTGCATCGCTGGCAGCACGCCATGCCGATGGAGGCGCGGATGAAATCGTGCTGCTCGACATCACCGCCACACACGAGGGCCGGGGAACGCTGCTTAACACCGTTCGACAAACTGCCGCCAGATTATTTATCCCGTTCACCGTGGGCGGCGGCATCCGCTCCGGCGACGATGCGACGGAGGTCTTCGATGCAGGCGCGGACAAGGTCTCCATCAACTCCGCCGCGCTTGCTTCGCCCGAGCTCATTGATGCGATCGGCAAGCGGTTCGGCGCGCAGGCCGTTGTGGTCGCGATCGATGCCCGTCGCGCCGGCCAAGCCCCGGAGCACGCCGAAGTGTTCGTAAGTGGGGGCCGCAGGCCGACCGGCCGGCGTGCGCTCGACTGGGCCCGCGAAGCAGAGCGACGCGGTGCGGGCGAAATTCTGCTCACGAGCATGGACGCCGACGGCACAGGCGCGGGCTTCGACTGCGAGCTTACCGCCGCGATCTCGGACGCTGTGCAAATCCCCGTGATCGCGTCCGGCGGCGCGGGCAATGCGCTGCACTTTGCAGATGTGCTCAAGCAAGGCCGCGCCGACGCCGCGCTGGCCGCGAGTATCTTCCATTTCGGCATCGCCGACGCACGCACGCTCAAGGGGGAACTCGTCGCCGTGGGCGTCCCCGTGAGGCTCCCATGCTGATACCCGCGATCGACTTGATGGGCGGCCGCATCGTGCAGCTGGTGCAAGGCGAAGAGCTCCGCATCGCCTCCGACGACTTCCCCTACTGGATTGATCGCTTCCGTGGGTATCCACTCGTGCAGCTGATTGACCTTGACGCGGCCAAGCGGCAGGGCGACAACCGCGCGCTCATTGAGCGGATTGCCCGCGAGCTGCCCGTGCAGGTAGGCGGCGGGGTACGCACGCCCGAGCAGGCCCGCACCCTGCTCGCGCTGGGCGTGCGTCGCGTGATCTTCGGCTCGGCGCTGTTTTCAACTGCAGGCGTGGATGTGAAACTCGCGCGCGAAATCGCGGACACCATCGGCACCCAGCAATTTTTCGCCAGCATCGACACAAAAAACGGACGCGTTGCCGTGCGCGGCTGGCGCGAGGAAACAGTGCTCACCCCCGATGAAGCCATAGAAGTGCTCGAGCCCTTCTGCGGCGGCTTTCTCTACACCCACGTCGATACAGAGGGGACGCTTAAAGGCTTTCCCCTTGCCGTTGCCCAGCGCCTGCGCGCGCTCACGGGCAAGCAGTTGATCGTCGCCGGAGGCATCCGCGAGCAGGAAGAAATCGATGTGCTCGACGCGCTCGGCGTGGATGCGGTCGCGGGCATGGCTGTGTATACAGGGCTTATCGCGACCTGAGTGTGTTGCGCCGCACGATATGGCCGATAAGCGCAAAAAACAACGCCATGCCGAGCATGATGAGTGCGGGCTTTTCACGGTGCGCCACCAGAGCAGCCCCGGCCTGCAAAGCCCAAAGCAGCGCCAACGCCGGCCAGATCATCCAAAGCTTCATAATTTCTGAGCCTAGCATCGCCGCCGCCGTCCTTCTCTCCAGCAAAACAGTTCTCGTTTACTCCAGAAAAAGCGTCTTCAACTCCGGGGTTTACGTCCAAAGGGCATCATGCCATCTTGTTCCGCCACACTCGGCGCTGCGCGGCTCATTCTTTTCAGGACCGCGCTTTTCAGCGCATCCGCCTTTCTCGCTTCTTCCCCTTTGCAGGCGCAGCGTGGTGTGGATGCCCTTTCCGCGCTGCCCGACGATCCGGGAGCCGTGCTTGCGGCGCAGCAGGACAACACACACCAGATAGAGAAAAGCACGACCCCGACCAAGGAAACTTCAAACGGACCTGTAAACCCCGCCAACGGCGGCCAGCCGAAACAAACCAAGCGGATCCTCGGCATCATCCCCAACTTCCGTGCCGTTTCCGCCGATACCCAGCTGCGCCCGCAGACGGTGAAGGAAAAGTTCACCACTACCACCCAACAAAGCTTCGATTATTCCTCCGTTCTGTTTTCAGTAATCCTTTCAGGTGTGGACCAGGCGGAAGGATCCACACCGCAGTTCCGCACGGGCTTGACCGGCTTTGGGCAGTACTTTTACCACACCTACGCCGATCAGACAGACGAGAACTACTGGGTGCAATTTATTCTGCCCGCCGTGCTGCACCAGGATTCGCGCTACTACACCCTCGGCCACGGCAGCGTCCTTCGTCGCGGCATTTACGCCTTCGACCGTACGCTGATCACACGCAAGGACTCCGGCGGCAACACCTTCAATACCTCGGAGATTGTCGGCGCGGGCGCGGCTTCCGGCATCTCCACCTGGTACTACCCTGAAAATGAGCAGAACTGGACTAAAACCGGTCAGCGCTGGCTGCAAAATGTCATTCTTGACGGCCTCACCTATGCCTTCCAGGAGTTTTGGCCCAATATCAACAATTCTGTGTTTCATCAGAAGTAGCAGGAGATTGCATTTTTCATGGCTCAAAACAAGCCGTTCCGCATCGCTGTTCCTTCGATCATCGAGGATGCGCCGCTGCATTCCATGCCCCCCGGCACTGAGATTATTCGTTACCATGCCGACAACGTGCAGCCCGCTGAGGTCGACATGCTGGTACCCATGGGCTGGCCCAGCCTCGGCTATGACACAAAGAAACTGATCGGCTCGATCCGCACCCGCTACATTCAAACCATGTCGGCCGGTGTGGAAGCAATTCTGCCCTTAGTCCCTCCTGGGGTGGTGTTGTGCAATGCACGCGGCGTACACGACAGAACCACCGCGGAGTGGGCGGTTACCGCCATCCTTGCTTCGCTCAAGTGGCTTCCCTTTTACGGCAGCCTGCAGCGTGAAGGCCGATGGAGCAGTCGTGGGGAAACCGATGCGCACTGGGAGCAGGTATACGGCCATCCATCGGCCGGGCAGTCTCCCGTTGCGGTGGAAGAGGTTGCGGGCAAAACCATCATGATCGTCGGCTACGGCTCGATCGGCCGGGCTATTGAAGCGCGGTTGCAAGCCTTTGAGCCCGCCCGAATTTTACGCGTGGCGCGTACCGAGCGGGAAAGCGTTCACGCCACCGCGGAGCTTCCAACACTGCTGGGTGAAGCGGACATCGTTGTACTGATTACCCCGCTTACTCCCGAAACCCGTCACCTGATCGGTGCAAAAGAGTTTGCCCTCATGCGGCGCGGCGCGGTGCTGGTCAACGCGGCGCGGGGCGGTGTAGTCGACACCGATGCGCTGGTTGCAGCACTGCGAAGCGGGCAGATACGCGCGGCGCTCGATGTAACCGACCCTGAACCGCTGCCCGAAGGCCATCCCCTATGGAAAGCGCCCAACCTCCTGCTCACCCCGCATGTCGCCGGCTCCACCCCGGCATTTCTTGATCGGGTCTTCCACTTTGTAGCGGAGCAGGTAGCGCGCCTCCAGGCCGGCGAACCACCTGCGAACATCATCTCCGGCGCATACTGACCGCGCGCGTCGGCTGCCATTCTTTCCTCGCCGCCCACTCATAGTACCCTTGCGAAGGCAGCGCTCACCTTTTAACTGGAAGGATCCACTCGTTTCCGATGGCGAAGTTCACGGTCGGCGTAGACATGGGCGGTACCAATCTGCGGATCGGAGGCTACACCGCGGAGTGGCAGCGGTTGAGCTCCGTGGCTGTCCCAACCCGCGTCAGTGACGGACCCAAGGCCGTTTTGAGCGATATGGCCGACGCGATTTGCCGAGTGATCGAGGAGTGCGGCGGGCGTAAGGAGCTCGCGGGCATCGGCGTGGGCTCGCCTGGTCCCATCGAGTTGCCGGAAGGCCGCCTGCTGCAGCCGCCGAACCTGCCCGGCTTCCATGCCCTGGAGCTTAAAACCGAGCTTGAAGCCCGGCTCAATCTGCCGGTCACCATTGAGAGCGATGCCAATGCCGCCGCGCTTGCCGAAGCACATGCCGGCGCTGGCGAGAAATACGCGATCGATTCGCTTTGCATGCTGACGCTGGGGACCGGCGTCGGCAACGGATTGGTATTCGGAGGCAGGATCTGGCACGGCTTCCGCGGCATGGCAGGCGAAGCCGGGCACGCCTCGGTCTGGCCCGACGGTACTCTGTGCCCCTGCGGCAACCGCGGCTGCCTGGAGCTGTTCGCCTCCGCCACCGGCATCGCCCGTATGGCACGCGAAACCGCTTCCGAGGGCCGCTCCCCGCGCACTCGCGAACTGATCGATCGCGGCGAGCCGGTTACCGCGCGCGATGTCGCCCGCTTTGCCGAGGAAGGCGATGAAGGCGCGCTGGTCGTATACGACACCGTGGGGCGCGCCCTGGGGTTGAGCTTGTCCAGCCTTGTCAACGTGCTCAATGTCCCGCTGTATGTCATCGGCGGGGGGGCTTCAGCGGCATGGCGCTTGTTTGCCCCAGCGCTCTTTCGCGAGCTCGAACGTTGCAGCTACGTGTATCGGCTTACCATGCCGGAGGACAAATACACCTACACGCCTGGTAAAACAAATGTTTTGCCCGCGATGTTGGGGTCGGATTCCGGTCTGCTCGGTGCAGCGATGGTGCCCTTGTACGCCCGGTAGTCGAACCTTTGTCCTGGGCGCGTGCTGTATGCTTCTCCTCGCGCCTCCATGTCACGAAAACCCACCATGAACGACGTAGCACGGCAGGCCGGGGTCGGCACCATGACCGTGTCGCGCGTGCTCAACGGCTCTGAACATGTTTCCGACGGGACCGCCGAGCGTGTGCGGCTGGCCGTCGCCAAGCTGGGCTACCACCCCAACGAGATGGCGCGGGCCCTGCGCAACTTCAAATCCCGCACGATCGGCCTCTTGCTGCCCAACCTCCACGATCCTTTCTATGCAACATGTGCCCACGCGCTCAACATGGTTGCGAAACAGCACGATTACACCGTTCTGTTGACTCTCACCAACGACGACTCAGGCAATGAATACAAAGAGGCCCGGCGCATGATGCAGCGCCATGTGGAAGGGCTGGTTGTGATCCCGGCGGGCTCCAGCCAGTGCCGCCTGGGCGAGGGGGAGTTTCGGGAGATCCCCGTGGTCATGCTGGATCGCCCGCTGCCCCCCGGCGAAGGCGAGGCCGACTCCGTCCTGACCGAAAATGAGGCGGGTGCGCGGCTCGCTACGGAACACCTGCTGCATGTACACGGGCTCAAACGTATTCTCTTCCTGGGTTACAGGTTGGGGCTCTTTACCGTGGAGCGGCGCTACCAAGGTTACGCCTCGGCCATGCAGGCCGCGCATTGCGAGCCGTTTGCCGACTTCAATTGCGCCTCACGGGAAGCCACACAAGAGGTGTTGCGCGCCGCCTTGCAGCAGCCAAGCCCCCCACAGGCATTGTTTTCTGGAAACAACCTCACCACCCGGCATATTCTGTCGGCTCTGCTGCGCCTGCGTGTACGCGTTCCCGAGGAAATTGCGCTTGTCGGCTTCGACGATTTGGAACTGAGCGATTTGCTCCACCCTGCCCTTACCGTGGTGCGACAGCCGGCCGAAGGGCTTGGGGAGACCGCTGGCCGCATCCTGTTCGCCAAACTGAAGAAGCAGGTGCCGCTCGCTGAAACCGTAAGAGTGGTGCTGCCGGTCGACCTACTGGTGCGCCACTCCTGCGGTTGCCCCTACCAGCCCGGCGCGGGCTAGCGCTCCGGACTTTCCACGGAGCAGCCTGCCCTCTGCGAGCCCATAGGGGCCATGGGAAGGCTCACAGTGAACTCCGTACCCTCCGGTCCGGTTTGGAATCGAATTTCACCCTTGAAGTTCCCGCGGACGATGCGCTGCGCGATGTCGAGACCGAGCCCGGTACCCACGCCCGCTTCCTTGGTCGTGTAAAAAGGCTCGAAGATATGGTCCCGATGCTCGGGGGCAATGCCTGGGCCGTTGTCGCGTATTGTGACGCAGACGCTTTCCTGCTCGCTCCAAAGCCGCACCGCGATCTCACCGTCTTCCGCAACAGCATCGACGGCATTGTCCAGGAGGTTGGTCCACACCTGCGCCAGTCCTGCGCCCATGCAGGAGATTCGGGTTTCTCCCGCGGGCAGGTCGCGCACCACATGAATGTTTTTATGCCGGAATTTGTGGCTCAGTATGGTGAGCGCGCTCAGGAGGGTGTCCCGTACATCGATCGGCTGCTGCTTGCGCTTGTCGTCGTACGCATATTTTTTAACGGCCACTACCAGATCCGTCACGCGCCCAATGCTTTCTTCAATCGTGCCCACATGTTGAACACTGCCGATCAGCGCTTCCAGATAGTTCAGCGTGTCCGACAGGATGCCCGGCGGGAACGAGTGCTGCGCGCAGGCAACATCCTCGCGGGTCCACCCGGCGCTGACGAGCGTAGGGGCCAACCGCCATGCATTCTCGACCTGAAGCTCTCCAAGCCAGTCGGACATTTCTTCTTCGCGGTCCCCCTGCTCCAGCGGCGAAAGGTGGACCGGTTTCTGAAGCATCAACACCTGTTCCTGCAGATCCGCTAGGCACTCCAGCTGTTCCCCGCTCAGGCGGGTGCGGGTCATGCGGAGCGAAATATGCTGCAGGCGTCCGATGTTTTCGCGCAGATGCGCGGCAGCCCGGCGCGCGGCGGCTCCGGGATTGTTCAACTCGTGCATCAGGCCGGCGGCCAGGGTGCCGAGTGAGATCAGCTTTTCCTTGTGCAGGGCCATTGCCTGGTAGGCTTCAAACCGGCGCGATTTATTGGCCAGCACCGCCGTGCGAATCGCGGGACACGCAGTCAGGAGTTCCCAGAACCCTTGCTCCGGAATGCTCAACAGGCGCGCATCCTGCTTCGCTTCCATGCTTGCCAAAGCCATCGACCAGCCGGTGAGTATCGGCACTTCGCCGAAAGTCTCTCCAGCCAGCGGGCTCAATACATGAACATCCTGGTCGCCTTCCAACTTGCTCAGGATCAGCTCGCCTTGCAGCAGCACCCAAAAGCGGTATCCCGTTTCACCGATGGTCAGCCGCCCTCCCTTGGGCAGCCGCACCCACTGCGCACCGGCGAGCAGCGGCAGATGTTCCAACTTCAGCTCGCTGAGTGTTGCTGTCTGCCGCAGTTGGGCGAGCAAGGTTTCGTCCAGCTTCGCTTCCGTCATTTCGGCTCGGATATGTGCTGCTTTTTCCATAGAGATTTCAAGCTGCCCGTCCAGCGGCAGTCTCCCCCGGCGCTAAAATTGCGCCAAATATTGATGCATGAACTGCACCGCGATCGAACCTTCGCCCACCGAAGAAGCGACGCGCTTCACCGACCCATACCGCACATCGCCCGCGACAAAAATACCCGGCGTACTGGTTTCAAGCAGATACGGATCGCGATCCTCTTTCCACCATGTGGGCAGCTTGCCCCCCCGCTTCAGATCGGGCCCAGCGAGAATAAACCCTTTTTCATCGCGAAGGATGCACTCCGGCAGCCAATCTGTTTTGGGCGCGGCCCCGATAAAAATGAACAGGGAGGATGCCTCATGCTGACTGACCTGCCCATTCTTTCTAATCCCGATGCACTCAAGATGTGTATCGCCCGAAACGTCGTCGACTTGAGCACCGGTTTCCACCTCAATATTCGGAGTGCCGGCGATTTGATCGATCAAGTACTTCGACATACTTGCCACCAGCGACGGCGCGCGCACCAGCATCGTGACCTTACGGGCATATTTGGCGAAGTGCACGGCTGCTTGTCCGGCGGAATTGGCTCCGCCGACGATATAGATGTCCTCGTTCGAGCAGGTCGGTCCTTCGCTCAGGGTTGCGCCGTAATATACGCCGGCGTTCAGCAGGCGCTCGGCCCCAGGTACCTCCAATAGACGCCACCGTACTCCGGTTGAAAGAAGACACACCCGGCAGTTCACCTCGCGACCGTCGCCGAGCGCAACGTGGTGGTACCCGTCCTTGCTGCAAACACTGCTGGCATGCTGCGTGATGAACTCCGTGCCGAACCGGGCGGCCTGCGTGATGGCGCGCCGGGCCAGGTCTTCTCCGCTGACTCCGGAGGGAAACCCCAGATAGTTTTCAATCCGCGAGCTCGACCCCGCCTGCCCACCGGGCGCTTCCGGCTCCACCAACAGGGTTTTCAGACCTTCGGAGGACCCGTACACCGCAGCCGCCAACCCGGCCGGTCCGCCCCCGAGGATCACCAGATCGTAGTACTCGCTTGCCGCCGCGGTCTTCAGGCCGACACGCCCGGCAAGCTCCGGCAGCCCAGGCCGGGACAGAGCGGTGCCGTCCGGAAATAAAACCGCCGGCAGCCTGCTGTCTTCCAGACCGTAACTTTTCAGTAACTCGGCCGCATCACTACCGGCTTTCTCGGGGTCTACCCATTTGAAGGGAATCTGGTTGCGGCTCAAGAAATCGCGTACGGTATGATCCTCGGCGGACCAGCGCGTTCCCACCACCTGCAGGCCTTCATACCGAGGTTTGTAGCCGCTGCCCCAGGCCTCGAGCAGGTCTGTCAGTACAGGGTATAAACGCTGTTCAGGAGGGTCCCAGGGCTTGGTCAGGTAGTAATGGATGCGGGCTGAATTAATCGCCTGGATTGCAGCTTCTGTATCCGCGTAGGCGGTCAGTAGCGTGCGCTTTGCATCGGGATAAATCGCCTGCACTCGTTCTAAAAAAGTTACTCCCGTCATGCCGGGCATGCGCTGGTCTGAGACAATCAGCGCCACTGCGTCGCCCCGGGTTTTCAACTGGCTGCAAATATCGAGCGCAGCCTGGCCTGAACCGGCACGGACAATGCGATAATGTTCCCCATAGTGGCGCCGGAGATCCTGCACCACGGCTTCCAGCACGCTGATGTCATCGTCGACCGCAAGAATGACCGGCTTGCACATGTGTATTGGATTCCCTTCTCTCTGTGAAGTAACATTAGATTTCGCTTAGAAAGATATGTATTTTTTACATATTCTACGAATCGGTTCAGGAAACGCTAGATTCCACAAAGGTTGTATCTGGAAAACAGTGAAAAAAGTTCTTGCAATGCTCCCAAATCCCTGTACTCTTACCTCATCAGCGAACATCTTCTTTGGATGCGAGCAGAAAGTTGCACAAACTTAAGTACGTTTGGCACAGTACTCGTTCCAAATTGAAACACTTGCCCTGGATTCTGTGAGCCAATGTTTCTCGGTTAGGCAACCTTTGCTTTCCGAGGAACTGAATGGAGACTGCGTTTATCCCCAAAGAGGAAAGCGCGGTAGTTTCACCCACTCAGGCCACAAGGATTCGCTCACAATGAATAAAGTCATACTTGCCGATAATCAGGCTATCTTCCGCACCGGCACTGCAAAGGTGCTATCCATGGAAGACGATTTCCGCATCATCGCCCAGTGTCCCGATGCCGAACGGCTTCATGCCGCGCTCACGACTTTTCGCGGGGTCACCGTGCTCTTCGGTTCAACGCTCAAGCAGGAACCGCAGCAGTTGATGCAGCAGATTTGCTCCAATGGAAGCCGCGGCATTGCAATTCTTGAAAATAATGAGCCGCAGCAGCCTTATCTGACCGCGCACGTCCATGGGCTATTTTTCCGCTCGATTACCGGTCCTACCCTGGTGGACTGTGTCCGACGCGTCGGTCGGGGCGAACGAGCGATTCACTCCGCCAACAACGCACCCCCGCCGCCGCCCTTGCCCGAGGAAGATGTTGTGGGAGCGCGTGTGCGCGACCGGCTCACGCCTAAGGAAATGAAGATCGTGGCCTTGATCGTGCAAGGATGCAAGAACAAAGAGATTGCCGTTCGTCTCGGTACAACCGAGCAGGTCATTAAAAATTATCTACGTGGTGTGTACGACAAAACCGGCGTTTCCGACCGTCTGGAGCTTGCGCTGTTCACGATTCACCACAAAATCCTGGCCGAAGCAGCAGCGGCAGCCGGCAGTCTCATCCTCCAGGCAAGCTGAATCAACATATATACCGGTGCGAGCTTGACTACCCCTTTTGTAGGGCGGTCAAGCTCGCATCAGTTCTGTACCCGTAAGCCGAAATTGCTAGGTGATGCGTTCGGCGATCGTCTTGCCTTGCGTGAAGTGCAGCAGGTAATCCGGGCCGCCTGCTTTTGAGTCGGTGCCGGACATGTTGAACCCCCCGAATGGGTGGGCCCCCACCATGGCTCCCGTGCATTTGCGGTTCAAATAGAGGTTGCCGACGTGGAACTCGCGCCGCGCCCGATTGAGTGTTTCGGGCGCGCTCGCATAGACTGCGCCAGTCAAGCCGAACTCCGTCCCGTTGGCCACGGTCATGGCCTCGGAAAAGTTTTTAACCCGCAGGATTGCGAGCACAGGGCCGAAAATTTCTTCCTGCGCAATGCGCGCGTCGGGATGTACGTCGGCGAATACCGTAGGCTGGACGTAGTAGCCGCCTGTTTCCGTTTCAACGGCTTGGCCGCCGGCGAGCAGACGCCCCTCACTTTTACCCGCCTCAATATAGCTGAGGACCTTGCGATGTGCGCCCTCATTGATAACCGGACCCATGCGCGGGTTTGTTTTCGGATCGCGAACTGAGATGGCCTCGATACCCTCACGAATCTTGTCGACGAACACGTCATAGATCGCGTCCTCGACGATAGCGCGGGAGCCTGCTGAGCATTTTTGCCCGCTGTAACCGAAGGCTGCGGCCAGTACGCCCTCGACCGCCTCATCGATGTCTGCGTCTGCGGTGACAACGGTCGCATCCTTGCCGCCCAGCTCCAGAATGGCACGCTTGATCCAAATCTGCCCTCGGCGCGGCTTCGCGGCTTTTTCGTTGATCTCCAACCCCACGGCGCGCGAGCCGGTAAACGCGATAAAGCGTACCTGCGGGTGCTCAACCAGTGCATTGCCTGCTTCGCCGCCCCCTTGCAGCAGATTGACGACGCCGCCCGGCATTCCAGCTTCTTCCAGCACGTCCACAAACCGCGTCGCAATGGTCGGCGCATCGGGCGACGGCTTCAGCACAACCGTGTTGCCGGTCACGATGGCGGCTGCCGCCATACCCATCGCGATTGCCAGGGGAAAATTCCAGGGCGGTATCACCGCACCCACGCCCAATGGGATATATTCGAGCACATCGCGCTCGCCCGGGTACTGAATCGGGGTCTCAGCTCCGGCCAGCCGCAGAGCTTCCCGCGCGTAGAACTCGAGAAAATCGATACACTCGGCAACTTCCGCGTCGGCCTCGGCCCAATTCTTGCCCACCTCATAAGTAAGCCACGCGCAAAACTCGAACTTGCGCGCTCGGATGATTTCGGAAGCGCGCAGCAGCAGCGAAACCCGGTCCTCCAACGGCGAAAAGCGCCATGACTCAAAAGCTTGCATGGCAGCCTTCACAGCCGCGTCGGCTTCCGTCGTGCCGGCCGCAGGATGCACGCCGACAACCTCCGACGGATTTGCCGGGTTCCGCGACTCAAACGTCGTGCTACCCAGCCTGCGCTCACCGCCAAGAATCAACGGATAGCGCCGCCCGAGCTGGTCGCCCACCGCCCGCAGCGCTTCATCCATTTCATGTGCATGCCGGCCATGCGAAAAGTCGGTAAACGGCTCGTTTTGGAACTTCCCTTGAGGAGTCCGGGCCTGAATCTGCGTCGTGGGAGCGGGTGCGGTCGCCATAGTGATCAGTGTACCGCTCAGGCTCTTTCGTTTGTGGAAGCTCAACGAAGCCGACGATGCTCTTTCGATAGTCCGAGAGGGATGGCCCAACTTGGCAAAGGGTGGAGCGGCTGCATCAGTGCCGTAGAAGCAACTGCGGTCGTCCACCATTGATGCACATTGGCTGCCTGCTGCAACACTGGGCCGCTGCTAGACACCGTTTAAAAAAGCCCATGAAAAAACTTCTTCAGAGCACCTGATTTTTCCCGCCGACGTGTGAGGGAGGTGGCTGCTGAAGTACGTCGCATCCCGCTCCGCGACATACGCAACAAGCTTGCGGCGCGAGTGACGCGCGGCGTCGGGAAATTCGCAAAACATGGAGACAAGCTCAGGGTTTTCAAGCTCGAGAAGGTGGTGCATCACATCGCCGCCGAAAACCGCTTCCGAGCCCTCGGAAGTAACTGAAATGGCTGCATGATCGATGCTGTGACCTGCCGTGGGAAGAAAACGTATACCGGGCAATACTTCACTGCCGTCAACTGCGACGAGCCGAAGGTTCCCTGACGCCTCCAGAGGAGCCATGCTGTCGGCAAAAGCGCCGGGCAAGGGCTTACGCGAAGGCTCGCCGAAACCTGCTTCTGCCCGAATTTTCTCCGCATCTACCTGATCGTCCGCGGACAAAGCAGCTCCATAGCGCCATTCCCGGCCCGAACAGATCACCGTTGCATTGGGAAATGTAGGCACCCATGCATCTCCCGCCCGAACGGTATTCCAACCGATGTGGTCGGCATGTACGTGCGTCAGCAGCACGAAATTCACCTGTTCCGGTTCCACACCGATCATGCGCAAACGTTCTAAATACGGATTATGCAGATGATCAAGAGTCTTCAGGGTGGGACGGCTTTTCTCGTTGCCGGCTCCCGTGTCGATTAAAAGAATCTTATTGTCCCAGCGTACAACCCAGGTGTGCACGCTCATCGCCACTTTGTCGGTTTGTGGATCAAAGGTGCGATCTTCAGAGCGCTCCGTGTATTTGGCGAGCTCGTCAGGATGGAGATCGGGCAGAAGCTCCGTGGCATGAAAGTCGTTCAGGTCCAGCTCATGCAATTTGGTAATTTGCAGCTTGCCGACGTGAAAAGTTGGATTCCGCATAGACCAGCATCATAAGGCCTGCGATTTTTCCACCGTCAAGTAATACAGCTCCGCCGCCACCCCAAACTGCTCCGGCGTCCCATTCCAAGGCATGTCCTGCCAGTCCGTCGTGGGCGTGATTGTCTGCCAATGCGCGGGGTCTCCGACCTTCACCGGCATCCGAAACGGGTCGACATCGACCTTCCACCGGTAGCTCACGCGCTTGACCGCGGGATCGAACCGGAGCTGAAGCGTGGGCAGTGCCGTATGCCGCAGGTATTGATCGAACTCCGGCGTCAAGTCAAGCCCGGTTTGCCGGTTGAAGAACGCGGCTACGTCCTCGGTCAGGATCGTCCGGTACTTGAATTGCTGATAGTAGTCGTGAATCAATGCAAACCATTTTGCGTCGTCATCGACCACGCTGCGCAGGGTGTTGAGAAACAGCGCTCCCTTGAAATACTGGTCCTCCGTCGGCTGTTGATCCTTGCCGCGCTCGGTCAGAATGGGTGCCTTATTCTGAATCTTCGGCTTGAGGCCGTTGACGTAGCGGATCGCATCGGCTTTGCCCCAGCGGTACTCGACGTACAAACTTTCAGCGTAAGTGTCCCATCCCTCATGGATCCACATGTCGGATGGATCGCGGGCCGAAACGGCGTTCCCGAACCACTCGTGCCCGCTCTCATGAATGATGATGAAGTCGAACCGCGGGCTGATCCCGACCCCGGTCCAGTCGCGGCCATAGTAGCCGTTGGCGAAATGGTTCCCGTAGGTGACGGCGCTTTGGTGCTCCATGCCGGTATACGGTACCTCGATGAGCTTGTAGCCGTCTTTGATGAAGGGATACTCGCCAAAATAATGCTGAAAAGCATCGAGCATGCCTTGTGCCTGCGCGAACTGCGTTTTGGCTTTTTCGAGATTGGCCGGCAGCGCGTAAAAGTCCACTGGGACGCCGCTGTATGTATCGCTCCAGTGCGCGTATTTGCCGATGTTCAGCGACACATCGTAGCTGTTGATGGGGTAATGCACATGCCAGGTCCAGCGTGTGTACCCATCAGGGAGCTTTTGCTCACTCTCAAATTTGCCGTTGGACACATCGGTGAGCCCATCGGGCACTTCGGCCTCGATGATCATGCCGTCCTGCGGCTCGTCGCGCCATTGGTCTTTCGATGGCCACCAGATGCTCGATCCGTCATCCTCGCAAGAGGTGACGACCCATGGATTGCCGTCTGGATCCTTGCCGAACGTGATGCCGCCGAACCGACCCACCGGCTTCGGATGGCCGGAGTAGAAGAAGTCGATCGTGTATTCCCGGTCGGTTTGGAGCATCTCCGGGAAGTCGATGTATACCGCGCCCAGTTCTCGTGTGTAAGCAAGCGGCTTCCCGTCCATGGTGATTTTGTCGACGAGGAGGTCGGGGTACAGATCGATCTGCACACGTTTATCCGGCACGAGCATGCGGAAGCGGATCTGGTTGTCGCCTTGGATGGAGCCTGCGGCGGGGTCGACGCGCACCCGGAGCTTATAGGAAAGCAGGTCGTTGTTCGCGCGGTACGGACCGTACGCGCCGCGCAGCAGCTTGGCTTTAACGCTCGCATCTGCGATTGTGGGGACTGGCTTGGCCGGATTTTGAGCTTGTGTTGTGGAAGCAAGGGAAGCGAGAAACCAAATCAGGAGCGCAGAAGAAAAACCAGCCATGCGCAAGCCTAACCGAACATAGCCGATTTCGGTGAGGCACCTTTAGGCAATTTTCAAACAGGGGCCTGAAGTGAGGCTCTCGTCCGAAGCGTAAAGAGGTAAACTCGGCAGCCGAAACACTCTTTTAAAACTTCATGATGCGTTCCTGTTCCGATCCCCTAGAAAGTGCGAGGGAAATGGCTTCATCCCCGGCCTGCGCGATTGACTTGCCTATGGCTCCGGAAAAGTTGGCGCAGTATGCATCGAGAACGATCCTTATGCTTCATGGGGCTAGTACAAGAGCGGTCGCTTTACCCATGTCGCTGCTTGCGCCGGTGGTGGCAGCGATTGTGTCGGGAATCCTGTTCCTGGGTGATTCAAGGTTGGCGCGTGGCCAGCAGAATCGCACGCAGCTCCGATTTTAGAAGCGCCACGGCACCGTGGAGGTCGCGCAGCATGGCTTCGCGGTCGGCAAGCTCCTCGGCGGACAGCTTTTCGCCTTGCGAGGAGTCGGTCGTGACGCTCGCGAGACTTGCGCCTTCCTTACTTCCGGCCTCCCGCAGGCGATGCAGTCGTTCCCAGGCCTGCTTGAGTGAGATTTCCGGAGCTTGGTTGTCAGGCAGTTGACCATCGCCCGCGGTGGGTGTCCGCAGATAGGCTGCGACCACCGCAGGATAGCGGCTCGCTCCGTTCGGCGACCGCCCGAGCAGCTGTGCCAACATGTTGTACGGCGAGCGGAAAGCGCGCTTGCCGCCATGTGCGGCTTTGAGTTGGGCTGCGGACAAGGTAAGCGCGCTGGCGCTTGATGCGATATTCAGTGCGCCGCCCGCCGTGTTCAAACTATTGGAAAGCTGCATCGCCGAGCCCACTGTACCCAACGCACCGCTCATTGCGAACGTTGCCAGATTGAGCCGCGCGGTCCGTCGCTCCTCGTCCGAGACCAGCACGTAGCGGCTGTCTTCGGCATGAGCGGCTTCCGCGTCCACGCGCCCCAGCATCTCGTCCACATCAAACGAGGCAAGCAGCACCTGCTCGGTAATTGTTTGGCGCAGCGCAATCGCAGCGGACGCTTGCGGGTCGCCCCGCTTTACTTCTGCAAGTCGCTGGAGATCGGCGCGGACCCCAATCGCATCGGCAACCGCGGCCGCCGAAGGAGTCAGCGTTTGCGCACTCGCCATAGTGCCGGCAAGCAAAGCCACGAAAACAGCCGCGACTCTCAATCTCCGGCCACAATGCTTTCTGTTTGCTTCGACATTTTGGCGGTGCGCTCCAGCTTGTCCCAGTTGAAGGGTCGGCCGTCGATAGCGCGCTTGAGTGTTTTGAAAAGCACCAGCGAAAACACCTGTCGATAGGTGAACCGCTGCAGCCAGATATGGAACAGCAAGAGACCGTCGCCCTTGCTGCTCGGGTGGCGGCGTTCGAGCGAGAACGCGAGCGCGGAGGTGACGAAGTCGACCACCAGGAACATCACGAAATAGACCAGCAGCTTTTCAAAGTTGACCGCGCTTGCCGCCTCAGGGTGGAAATAGCGCTGCCACAAATAGCTGACCAAGCCGGCGACGAACATCAAATCGATAAACGGCGACACAAGCGGCAGCACAATCTGAAATACAAGGATGTTGGGCAATGCGAATAGCCCCATCGCGCGGTTGTTGCGCAGTGCCTGCTTATGCTTAAAGACTGCCTGCAAGATGCCAAACGACCAGCGGAACCGCTGCCGCATAAGGCCGCGCATCGTGACAGGCGCCTCGGTAAATGCAAGCGCGCGGTCCTCGTAGATGACCTTGTAATTTTGTTCGAGGAGGTTCATGGTCAGATCGGCGTCTTCGGCTACCGTGTTGAGTGGGTAGCCGTCGGCTCGGCGCACAGCATCGGTACGCCATGCCCCGATCGCTCCCGGAACAACCGTAACCACATCGAACAAGTCCAAAGCGCGTCGTTCGAAGTTCTGGCTGGTGATGTATTCGAGAGCCTGCCAGCGCGTCCACAGGTTCACGCGGTTGCCCACTTTGGCATTGCCCGCTACGGCACCCACGCGCTCGTCGGCGAAGTGGCATACGAGGCGCGAAATCGCGTCGGGTGCGATGACAGTATCCGCGTCGATGCCGACGTACAGCACTTCTTCCAAGCGTTCCAGCGCATAGTTGAGCGCTTCCGCCTTGCCGGCGTTCGGCTTGGTCAGCACGATTACGCGCCCACTCGCGATTTCTTCCCGATAGGCTTCACGAGTCACATCGAAGGTTCGGTCGGTCGAGCCGTCGTCGATGACGATGACGCGCAGATACGGGTAATCCGAACGCAGAACCGACCGCACTGTGCGGACGATCACGGTTTCCTCGTTGTAAGCGGGCACCAGCACCGCGATCTGCGGACTGAACTCGCCGGGGGGCGTTTTGCGCGTCCTGAAACGGTCGATAAGCGCGCAAATGCCGATGATCAGCAGCCGTCCGGTCATGAGCACGTCGCCCACAAAGAACACAAATACCACGACGTGGCTGAGTGAGGAAAACACAAAAAACGCAACCAGATCGACGCGCGCCTGCCAGCGCAATCCGGGCGAAAGCGGCGGCATTACTTCGGCGCGGGTTTTGCCCATCAACTCCGACACGGGCACGAACTCGTAGCCCTTGGCGCGCAGGGTGGTAATCAGCAGCGGCAAGGCAGCCACAGTCGCGCTGCGGTTGCCGCCGCCATCGTGCATCAGGATGATCGATCCCTTGAAGTCGTCCCGGCTCTGCATGGCATCGAGCTGCTGCAGCACACGGTCGACGATCTGCTGCGGTGTTTTGCGGGTACGCTCATCCCAATCGTCCGTATCGATTTTGTTGCCGACGATGGTGTAACCCATCTGCTGAATCTTGTACGCAGGCGTAGCCTGGTCGTTGGTGTCGGGCTCCTGGTCAATGGAGTACGGCGGCCGGAAGTACAACGGCTGGATGCCCAGCTCCGCCCCAAACAGCCGCTCGGTCACATTCAGTTCGAGCTTGAGCTCCCGGTCGGAAATCTCCGAAATATCAGGGTGCGTAAAGGTATGGTTGCCGATCTCATGGCCTTCGCGCAGGTAGCGTTTCAGCAGGCCCACATGGTCCTGCGCCGCTTCGCCGATGACCATGAATACGGCGTGCACGTTGTATTTCTTCAGTACGTCCAGCACTTTCGGAGTCCAGGTCGGATCCGGGCCGTCGTCAAAGCTGAGTGCCAGCTTCTTAGGCTGATACCCATAGTAGCGAAGGGTGTACGGTTGGGGCAGCGCGGTCATACGCTCGTCGGTGACGGTTTGCTTGAGCGCGTCGAGATCGACCTCGCGCGCTCCAGATTTCGGCGTTGAAATGATGCGCAGGATATCGCCCTGACCAGTATTGGCCACGCCTCCACCGGTGGGCACGGTTTTGAGCAAATCCGGCGCATTTGCGGCGGAAGGATGATCCCATACTGACCACAGGGAACCGTCCTCTGAACCCAGTTTCCAGAGCGCAAAGGTGCGCAGCCCCATCTGCCGAGCCGCGCGCAGCTCGTTCAGCGCGGAAACCGAATCGAGGAACCACACCTGATGCCGCACGTGCTCATCGTCATCGTCATAAGCAAAGTGCGGATTCAGCTCATCGCCATTGAATGAGATTTGCGCGCGCGCATCGCCGGCGCGGTCCCAGGCCTCCTGCACAGTGATGTCGTCCGCCCCCTCCACCTTTTGTGAGGTGAGCCGGCCATGACGGTCGATCGGCTGTTGCCAGTCATAGCCGTAATTGCCGAGGGCGCACAGGAGCTTCGTTTTCGGCACATATTTGAGCGCGCGGGCAAGGTTGGCCTCAAACCAGTCTTCGGCGGCCACCGGTCCGGGATCGGAGGTGTCTTCGTGTTGGTCGTAGTTCATGAGGATGATGCCGTCCGTCGCCGCACTCATCATCCGCAGTACCGAAGCGTCCGCCTCAGACGGCACGTTCACGTATAACTTCAAGCCTTTGGGCCCGAAGTCGCGGTGCAGCTCATCGAGCCACTGCGCGTACAGCTTCGTCGCGTTGTCAGGCACCTGCTCGAAATCCATCGTGATGCCGCGGTATTTCGGATTGGCCCACAGCATCTGGTCGAGCTCGACGTGCAGCCGCTCGCGCGCGGCAGGGTCCTTGAGCATCGCCGCGACCACTTCGCCATCCCACTTGTTCGTCAATGCGTTGTAGTCGTTCAGCATGGGAAAGACTTCAGTGTCTTCCTTGGCGGCAGAGATAACGTGGTCAACTTCGTTGTCCGGGTCGATGCCATGCACGCCGGTTTTGTCCACCACGTCATACAGGTGCAGCGGATACTGATCGGTCAACGCTTTTACGCGACCGTCCGGGGTGAGCAGATGCAGCCAGTCAGGAAACAATAAGTCGATCTGGTGAATATGCGCTTTCAGCGAGGCATAGCCTTCGGGATCGCTGGTTTTCCCGCCCTGCAGAAAAGCCGCGCGGATACCTTCATCCTGATTCAGCACCACCTCAGAAGGTTTTTTCGCGGTTTTACGCCGCAGCGCATGCGCGCCTTTCAGCTTGAGCCCGGCCTGCGGCACGTAGGCATGCACATTGCGCCGGTCGCCCGGAAAAGGCAGACCCGGGAGCGAATTTTTGCGCAGCACGCCGAGCGAAAACAGCACGAGCACAATCGTCGACACAACGGCGACCGCGTCCAGAACGCGCCGCAGGCGCTTCCATCGTTTCCGCTGCGGATCATAAAAGACAGGCTTCATGCGTGTGGCTAGCTTACCCTTCCCATGCCCTGTCCGGCGAACCTGTTCGTCGGTCGGCAAGCGTGCGCAGTATCATTTTGGGAATGTTTTCCCGTTTGTCCCGAATGCGAAAGCGGTTTCCGCTTTCCACCGCGCTGCCGCTTGCGTTTGGGCTGCTGCTGCGGATGTGGTTCGTGCATCATGATCCCGACCTGTCCGGCGACCCGCTGTTGTATGGGGCCATCGCCCGCAATCTGCTGCAACACGGGGTGTACGGCTTCGACGCAGGTGTGCCGACACTGATCCGCCTGCCGGGCTACCCGCTCTTCCTTGCCGGGTGTTTTCGTGTTTTCGGCGTTGAACACTATTACCCCGTTCTTTACTTTCAGGTGGTCGTCGACCTGCTCGGCTGCGTGTTGCTGGCCCGACTTGCATCCCGGCTTGCATCCGCCCCTTTCAAGGAGCGGGCGGCAACCGCGACTTTGTGGCTGGCTGCCTTGTGCCCATTTACAGCCTGTTACACAGCCGCGCCGCTTACAGAAACCCTGGAGCTGTTTTCAACCACCGCCGCTTTGCTTGCCTTTGCCCGCGCATTGCACATCGGCTCACCTCCTACTCTGCATTTGCAGACCAAGAACGCTATCGATGGGAAAGCCCTTGCTGTATCGGTCCTGTTTTGGACCTACGCCGCCCTGCTCCGCCCTGATGGCGCGTTGCTCGGCGTGACGCTTTGCGCCGCGCTTCTTCTCCACGGTTTCCGACACGGTATTGTCCGGCGCGCTCTCACCCTGGCCGCCCTCAGTGCACTTGCTTCCCTGCTGGCCTTTCTACCTTGGACACTCCGCAACTGGCATACCTTCCACGTTTTCGAGCCGCTTGCCCCGCGCTATGCAACCGACCCCGGCGAGCCGACGAATCCAGGTTTCCAGCGCTGGACCAAAACCGTGTGCGCCGACCTTGCCTGCACTTCCGAGGTCTATTGGGCTGCTGACGATACGTCCATCGCTCTCAACGACCTACCCACTCGAGCTTTCGACTCACCACAGCAATTCCGGCAGACAGCCGATCTGCTGGCCGACTACAACCGCCACACCACCATTACGCCTGCGCTGGACGCCCGCTTTGCCGCGCTCGCCCAAGAGCGCGCGGCGGCGCACCCGGTCCGCACATCCATCGGCATGCCGCTGCTCCGCCTCCTCGACATGTGGCTCCGGCCCCGAACCGAGCTGTTTAACATGGACCTGCGTTGGTGGCACTATCGCTCCGAAGGGGCCGACACGGTACTCGCTTACGCCCTCGGCGCGCTGAATCTGCTGTATCTTGCGCTCGCCCTTGTCGGAGGGCTTCGAAAACCACCAATGCTGGGTGTTTTTGCTGCTTTTATCCTGCTGCGCTGTGCCCTGCTCTGGACGATCGAAGCACCCGAGCCGCGCTATACGCTTGAGTGTTTTCCTATGATCCTGGTCCTTGACGGTCTTCTGCTCGCACCTTATTTCAGCGCTTCACGATACTGGTCCCGCCCGGCACCTTCAGCTCAAAGGCAAGCGACGGCTTCCCGTTAACCTTAACGTTCGTGTAGGTTGCAGTGCGCGTGTCGCCCCCAGGGTTTTGAAAAACCTGCTTGCGCGAGGTCGCGGTCGCGGGGTCGATCCAGATTTCTATCTTGGTAAACATCGGGTTCGGCCCGGCGTTTTTCGGTGTCAAGCCCAGCTTCGCGACCTGCGTGCTATCCACAGTGTCCAGGCCATCGTAGGTCACATTCCAGTTCGCCTGAAGATCGCGCCCGCTGCCTCCGAAGCCAAGCGTCGCGAAGCTTTCGAATTGTTGCCGGTTCGCGCCCGCGTTGAGAATCGTTTCCTGCTTGATGGCAGGCTGGTACAACTTCAACTCGCCGTTCTGGAACAGCACATCCTTGGGCGCGGACTGCCCATTGTCGGTAGCGACATGCGCGACCATCGCCGTGCCTTCCGCGCCTCGCTTGAAGGCGATCATTCCCTTTTGGACATCGTGCTCGTCGACCACGGCCGTCAGCTGGTCCCAGGTGAACTCCGCCTGTGCACTTTGGAACTTCGCCGCCGCCGCATCCAGCTGCGCGAGCACTTTCCCGAGCTGCGCTTCGTTGGATTGCGCCCGTGCGCCCGCGCCCAGCAGAACCAGCCCAAGCATGATGACAAACTTACGCATGTACTCTCCTTATCGGCAGGTTTCCAACTTCGTTCAGGGCGCGCTCAACTATTTCTAGCGATGCGCCCAAACTTTATACGCCGTTGTTTTCCCGCTCGCGTCTTTTAGGCCTTCCCAATGGTCGATCGTCACGGGACCCGAAACCGGCGCAATCGCAAGCGCCAGGGGCGCATCCATGCTTCGGGCCAGCACGCCCTTCGCCGGGTGTACCTGGTCCGCCGGCACCTCGTAAATCACACCTGTGTCGGTCGGCTTCACCAAAATCGTCGACGGGGCGAGATTGCCGGCGACTGGATGATCCCGGTAGCTCCATAGGTGGGGCGTGACGAAGATAAACAGCAAAATCAGCGACACCATCACGTCGTAGTGAAAGCTGCCCCGGTCGTACTTCCAAAAAACGTAGCTCTTGATCAAACCCATAGCAACTCCAAGGCAAACCGCCTGAGCGGGTGTTAAAAACTTTTAGAAGCAGCAATCATGGTGACCCCGCCCATATACGGCCGCAGCACCTCGGGTACCCGTACAGACCCGTCTGCCTGCTGATAGTTCTCCACCACGGCCACCCACGCCCGACCCACCGCCAGCCCCGATCCGTTCAAGGTATGCAGATGCTCGGCTTTACCTTGTGCGTTGCGGAAACGGATATTGGCCCGCCGCGCCTGAAACGCCTCGCAGTTCGACACGGACGAAATCTCGCGGTAGGCGCCCTGGCCTGGCAGCCAAACTTCAAGGTCATAGGTCTTTGCCGCGGAAAACCCCATATCTCCCGCGCACAGCAGCATGCGCCGGTACGGCAGCTCCAAACGCTCCAAAATGGTTTCCGCATCGCGTGTCATCCGTTCGTGTGCCGCCGCGCTTTCGTCCGGTTTTGCAAATTTAACCAGCTCCACCTTGGTGAACTGGTGCTGTCGGATGATTCCCCGCATATCGCGCCCGTAGGATCCTGCCTCCGACCGGAAGCAGGGCGTACAGGCCGCATACGAAATCGGCAGACCGCCCTCGACAATCTCATCCCGCAGCAGGTTCGTCAGCGGCACCTCGGCGGTCGGGATCAACCAGTGGTCATTGTCCCGTAAACCCTCGGAACCCTCCGCGTCCGCGCAGCGAAACAGGTCGTCCGCGAACTTGGGCAGCTGCCCGGTACCCCACAGCGACCGGCTGTTCACCATCAGCGGGGGTGCCACTTCGAGGTATCCATGCTCCCCGGTTTGTACATCGAGCATCCACTGCGCCAATGCCCGCTCCAGCCGCGCACCCGCGCCTTTCAACACCATGAAGCGCGCACCGGAAAGCTTGGCCGCGCGCGCCAGATCGAGTATGCCGAGCGACTCGCCTAAGTCGTAGTGAGGCTTCGGTGCAAACGCAAATTCCGGCGGCGTTCCCCAGCGCTTCACCTCGACATTGGCATGCTCATCGTTGCCGGGCGGCACATCCGCGGCAGGCAAGTTCGGCAACCCCGCCAGCACCGCGCGCAGGGCTTCTTCAGCCTCAGCCGCCGCACGCTCCCGCCCTTCGGCTGCCGCTTTGAGCCGTCGCACCTCGTCCATGATCGGCCCAGGGTCTATCCCTGCCCGGCGCGCGTGGCCTACCTCCTGGCTCAAGCTGTTCCGCTCGGCCTGGAGCTGTTCGGCTTCGGTAATGCGCGCGCGCCGTTCGGTGTCCAAGCCATGAAAGTCGCCCAAAACGATGGCGGGATCGAGCCCGCGGGCGCGCAAGCGCTCTTCGACCATGGGCAGGTTGCTCCGCAGCAATTGGAGATCGTGCATACAGGCTTATCCTACAGGCGGCTTTGCGGGAGAAAGAAGCGGTTATGACCGGTAGTGCACAGAGTTCGCTCTGCCCTGCCCGGACACTGGAAGGCAGAGGTCTTATGCACGATCAAAACGAACCGCCCAGCATCACCGCCGTGGACTTCAATCCCGATATGGTCTTCGTCACTTTTGCCAATGGCGTCAGCGCCACCTACCACGCACCTTTTATCTTTTCCGTCCGCGAAAACGACAGCAACCAGGTCGTTGCGGATGAGATTCCTGGAGAGCCGGAGCGTCCAAAAGGGATTGGGGAGCCTTTACCATAGCCATAGACTTCCGTGCAAGGATCTGAAAGGATTTGCGTGCATGGAAACGAAACCCGTTCCACCCTCCGGCAACCGTCAAGGAAGATACAGGAATCGAGTTTTGTGTGAGCTCTCGCCCGAGATCGTCGGGCGGCTTTCGTTGAAGCCGGTCCAGCTCCCGGTGCAGCAGGATATTGAGTCGCCCGGTAAGCCGATCCGCAACCTGTACTTTATTGAAGCGGGATTGGGCTCGCTTACCTGTCAGCTCGAAGATGGTTCGCAGGTGGAAGTCGGGCTGTTCGGGTATGAGTCGGTCATCGGTGTTTCAGCGCTGATGGGAACCAAATTCAGCCTGAACCGTACTTTTATGCAACTGGAAGGACACGGATTCCGGTGTCCCCTGGAACATGCGCGCAAGGAATGGGAGCGCGGCGGCGACTTTCAGCGCATGCTGCTGCGCTACGTGCAGGCCCAGTTGACCCAGACCATGCAGTCGGCGGCGTGCAATGCCCGGCACGATATCGACCAGCGCTTTGCGCGGTGGCTTCTGCTTTGCGCGGACCGCGCCGGCAGCGAGAGCTTTCATATCTCGCAGGAGTTTTTGTCGATGATGCTGGGCACAACGCGCCCCAGCGTCACTTTAGCGGTCGGCCGCTTTGAAGAGATGGGCTTGATTGAACACCATCGCAGCCGGGTCGATATCGTCGACCGCAAGGGCTTGGAACGCAAAGCATGTGAATGCTACGCGATCGTGAAAGAGCATCTGGGAAACTACGTGCATATGGAAAGCGGTTTTGGGGTGTAAAGGCTCAGCCGGCAAGCTCTTCTTCGGCGCTACGGGCCACGGCGGGGGGCCCGTCCAAGTGCTGCGCCAGGGCATTACCGAGCGCCACAGCTCCCAGGCACACCACAACGGACAGCCCGGTGTTTAAAAAGGCCCGCCCCCATGCGCCGACCCGCAACAGATCGAAGGTTTGCAGGCTGAAGGACGAAAATGTTGTGAACCCTCCGCAGATCCCCACCATCACAAACAACCGCACGTTGTCCGACGCTGCATAACGCGTGCCGGTCATGGTGAGGGTCCCGAAAAATCCAATGGCGAAGGACCCGAGCACATTGATGAAAAGGGTGCTCCAAGGGAACGCCGTGTCGATGGGCAGGGTCCACCGGGTAAACGCGTAGCGCAAAAGGCCGCCGAGCGCGCTGCCCAGCATAACCCACAGATAAGAAGCCATCTATCCTGCCTCCGTGCAAACACTCCGGATTCGGCAGGAGTCATCAGCCTCGTGTGGTGCGCACAAGGCGGTTAAAGGGAAACCCCATTCCCTTGCCTTTGAGCATAACAGGATGCGGTCCCCGCATGCCCTGGCGTACTTGATTGAACCGACAGATAGTTTGCTATTTTCGCGAGCCACTGCATTCGGAGCGATAGACCGTCGTCTTGGAAGTTATCCGCCGCAAACGAGGCGAATTATGCGCCGTTCCCCCACATGGACTTGAGCTCGTAGATGTCTAGGTGGTTGACCTTGGTGCCCGTGCCTGCGAGCAGGCAGCCGAAGCCGGTGCGGCTGTCGGAAACGGGAAGCTCGCGGACGATGTACCGGCGTCCGCCGTCGACAAAGATTTCGGCGACGGTTTTGTCGATCAGCAGCCGGACGGAGCCGCGGCCCTCCCGCAGGTCCGAAGGGCGCAGGGTAAGGAGATCCGTGCCTTGGTAGCGGAGGGTCAGCGTGCCGTCGGGCGGCAGCGTCACATCCATCTGGACATCGAGCGGGCCGGGGGCAATCGGTCGGAGCTTCGCGTCGATGCCGGAGGCGGTGAGAGCGCTGCCCGTGTGGTGCTTCCCGTGGAGCCGGTCGAGCTCGCGGATCGGATCGGCGACCA
>CAXTKZ010000007.1:29048-48246 GCA_964244985.1 uncultured Acidobacteriaceae bacterium | reverse complement strand
GCTCCCCAGCAACCGCGGCTTGCATGAGGCACTGCGGCAGGAGGGCATTCCACATACATTCGCCGAGTTCCCCGGAGACCATGCCTGGCCGTACTGGCGGCAGCATTTGGAAGACACCCTTCTGCATGTAGACCGGCACAGCCGGGGGGGGGCGGATGCCTGACCAGCTCCCAAGGGAACCGGCCCTGATATATGCAGTAATAGAGTCGATGTAGGCAATGCAGCCATGGGCAGCTCGGATGCATGTCTGAGGAAGCAGCTACGGTTCGGGATCGTCCGTGAGCGTTTGCAGCGTGGGCGCTTCCCCCTCACGCGCAACGCGCGCGAAGGTAGGCGGCGTATCCGGCCGCCAGCTCAGTCGATGAAGCCCGCGTTTGCGTACATTCGCGATCAGCGCGGGACGGAGGCACGCCAGGCAGGTACCCCCGGGCCGGCGGGTGCTGGGGAAGATAATGCCGAGCGAGCCCATTTCGAGCAGCTCGGAGGCCAGCTGCTGTGAGTGGACATAGGAGCCGGGGTCAAGACATTGGCGGCGCGCTTGCTCGTTCTTCTCGGACGGCAAGCCGACCTGTCGGAGCGGCGGACGCAGATCGTGAAAAACGCCCGCGAAGTCGGCCGCATAATGGTCGTAATCGAGGTCTTCCCCCTGCAGCCAGCCAATTTCGGAGAACTGCACGGAGCGGTGAAACATCACTTCCGCCTTGGCGGTCGCAAGCTCCCAGGCGGCGTACCAGGCTCCACGAGACGGGGTGGAAAAGCGGGCACCTTGCGGGTGCGGGTGAGCAAAAGCCGCATTGATGATGCGAGCAAACGGGATATCGAAGACAAGCTCGCGTGCCCCGATGCCGAGCCTCCCGTTCGCTTCGGCGATCAAGCGCTCGTTTGTGGCATTGTCCAGCGCGTAAATCTGATCGAGGTCGGACGCGGAGTCCGCGATACGGAGCAGCACTGAGTCGGAATAGCGTGCCGGCAGGAGGCGCGCCGTACTGAGCTGGCGAATCGTGGTTGTGGGCGGCGTGTACGGGTTCGGGAACGCCCCCGCGCTGCCGACCTGCCCGGGTCTCCATTGCTCGGCCCGCAGCTGTTCGGCCCTGAGGTGCTCGGCCACAGCCTGCAATCGGGGCACGCGCCCAATGCGCTTCAGAACACGCTTTCGTGGGGGGCGACTGCTCATGCCTCCCATTATCCCCCGCGGCGTGCGTCCAAAAGGCGGCGCACGGTGTCCATGGCAGGCGCGCCGCCGCGCAGCATATAGTCCAGCGGCGTGCGGCCGCCGAAGATCTCATTGGCATTCGGCAGCAGGATCCAGCGGTCCGCCAGGGCTTCGCTGAACAAAATGTTGAGAGATTTAAAAATGCCGATCAGATACGAAATACGCAGGAGCCGGTCCTGCTCGAGCTGCTTTGCGGCCCCTTGCTTCCACGTGTAGAACGTCCCATTGGAAACGCCTCCCAGGAGCAGCCGTGCATCTTCGTCGCGAACCTTCCAATGCCGCATGATGTTGAAAAATGCCCGCATGGCGGCCGGCGTCAGGCGCTTACGCTCTTCAGGGTCACCCAGATTGGGATAGGCTGTCGGGGAAAACTGGCTTCTGGGATAAACAGCTTGTTGGGAAGCTAAGGTGAACTTGCTCAATGGGTCTGGTTCCTCATCCTATCCTGGGTACCACTCCAATGTTGGAGTGTACCTTCTCCAGAGTAGTGAGGGAAGGTACATCTGGAAAGACATCATTACCAGAGTGCATGGCGCAGATTACGCCATGGGCGCTATGGGGCGACTGCCTGATAGGGAAGTTGAAGCGTAAACACAGTGCCGCGGGGCGCGGGAGCCTGCCTGCTCCGCACGCGGAGTTTGCCGTGGTGCCGCTCCACGATCTCCGCGCTCACCCATAAGCCCAATCCCGTGCCGCCCACACCCTTCGTCGTATGAAACGCCGTGTACAGCTTACTTTTCGTTTCAGGAGACATCCCCATGCCGGTGTCCGCCACCAACAGCGAAAGACCTTTCACTCCTGTTTTAGGATCGGTCGCCTCACGCGTACGGATGGAAAGCAGGCCGCCCGCGCCGAGCATCGCTTCCATGGCGTTGCGGACCAGATTACTCACCACTTGCCGTATTTCGCTGTCCAGGCACACGATCGACTCATGCGTCCGGAACCGGCGTTCGACCACGATTTCATAATTCTTCAGCTTTACCGCATACCTATCGAGCACGGAAGCAACAACGTCGGCCAGCCGACTCGCCTGCGGTTTGCTCGACTGCTTATAGAAGCGTAGTGATTGGTGAGTGAGCAGGGCAGCGCGCCGCAGCTCTTCCTCGGCGCTTGCCAAATAAGCGTCTTTCTTCAGCGGCGCTTCTTCCGCGCGGGCGAGATAAATGAGGTTGGTCACAGCTTCAAGAGGATTGTTGATCTCGTGCGCGATCAATGCCGCGAGGCGGCCAGCTTTTCACTTTCTCTGAGTGCTTCCTCGAAAGCGAACCGCGCTGAAACGTCGTTCTGGATCCCGACAAAGTGCGTCAGCGTGCCTTCACGGTCGGTAATGGTGACAAGGAAAGCTCGTTCCAGGATGGCGGTGGTCTCACGTTTCTCCGCAATTGCTTCCCGCACCAGGGTTAAACCGGGCTGGTCGCGGTCGCCGCGTTGCAAAAAGCGGCAATTCCTGTTCTGCATATCGTCAGAGGTATAGCCGGTCATGACCTCAAACGCCGGAGTGACATAGATCAAGGGCATGTCGGGCTCGGTGGCGCTGGCGATGCTGATGCCGCTCGTGACAGAGCGGAACATTCTGCGATTCAGCATCAGCTCCTCCATCGCCGACTCATACCGGCTCCGGTTAGCGCGATGGGCATACAGGATGACGCTCAACTGCGCCAGAATGACCGCGGGCGACTGCGGCATCGCAAGCACGCCGTCAAACCGCGGACCGCCGCGATGCTTGGCGGCAAGCAGGCCATCCACCTTGTCGGCTGGAACCACCGCGACAATGGTAGGCTCGACATCGCTGCCTCCGAAGCCGCCAGACGCGGCATAGGCTCGAAGCTGTCGCGCGAGCGGTTCATCAGCAACCACGAGGGCGATCTCCTTCCCCTGAGCTCATGGAGGTTGCCGGACAGGAACACCGGATCGAGATGCAGCTGGAGAGCGACGCCTTCGATAAGCCGGGACTGGGCCCCGTCGGCGATGCCGATAGCGATCTCCCTGCTCTCCAGTACTTCGTCTGAGAGTCCGGTGCGCGCCGGAGAGCTGTCCCATCGTTTCAGCATCAAGTCCGCCTTGTTACGGCCCAGGTGTCCACAGGTCTTTCAGCACTGTAATGCAATGGCTGGGGTAAGTCGCGCGTTTGTGAGTGCAGGCGCATAACGGGCGTAACCTTCTCGGGTAATTCGCTCGGCACATTACACTGAACACACCATGAAGCACCGCGTCATCGAGCATTATGAGCTGCAGCGCCGCCTCGGTTCCGGCGGTTCGGGGGTTGCGTTCCTGGCCGAAGACACGGAGCTGATGCGGCCCGTCGTGCTCAAAATCCTCAAGCGCGGTGCGCACTCGTCCGAGCAGATGCGCTCAACCGTGCTCCGCGAAGCGCGGCTGGCTTCCGCCATCGAGCACCCTAATGTGTGCGCGATTTATGAGGTTGGCGAAAAAGGCGACGAAGCCTGGATCGTGATGCAGTACGTGCCCGGGCAGCCGCTCACCAAGCTGATTGAGCGGGACACGCCGGCGAGTATGCAGCTTGTGCTTTCGGTGGGGATCCAGATCGCCGACGGCCTCCAGGCCGCGCACTCGCTCGGCATCTTTCACCGCGACCTGAAACCGGCAAACGTCATTCTGACCGACGGCGGCCTGATCAAGATCCTCGACTTCGGCCTGGCACGCCGACTTTCCGTCGAGGATGCGCAGTTCGACCCTTCCGCCTCAGTCCAGCGCAAGGGTGTGCCCGCCACCTACACCGCGCGCGGCGGCACCATTGCCTACATGGCCCCGGAGCAGTTCGTTACCGGGCAGTCGAGCGTGCGGTCCGACTTATGGGCGCTCGGCATCATCCTGTACGAGCTTGTAAGCGGCAAACACCCGTTTCAGCGTTCGGACGGCGATGAGTTCGGGGCCATCCGCGCCATTCAGTTCCTTGACCCGCCGCCGCTGGCCGTGTGCTGCCCGCAGGTGCCGGCGGAGTTTGCAAGCGTCATCTACACGCTGCTCGCGAAGACCCCAAGCGACCGCTACGCAAGCGCCGCGGAAACGCGCGAAGCGCTGAAAACCATTATGCGGACGCTGCAGCTAGAGTCCGGCATTATCCCCGGGGAAGCCGCGGCGAGCCTGCCTGTGTCGAGCGCCGAAAACGAAAAGCGCGCGACCGGTCTGTTGTCCATGCTGGCCGAACGCTTCCGCGATGCGCCCGAGTCCCCCGCCAAGCAGAACAGCATCATGGTTTTGCCGTTTCAGAACGCAGGACCGGAGCCGGTGGCCCCGCTGTACGGCTCGGCCCTGGCCGATGCGATTGCGGCACGCCTGGCCCGCATGCCGTCGCTGGTGGTCCGCCCGTCGAGCGCGTTGTTTCAAATGAACCTCGCCCACATGGACCCGCTGGCCATTGGGCAGCGCTTGCTGGTGCGCTGGGTGCTGACCGGCAATTTTCTGCGCGGCGCGCAGGGCTTCGACCTGAACTGGCAGCTGCTCGATGTGGTGGAGCAAAGCGTGGGCGGGGGCGGCGCGATTTCCGTTCCGTCCTTCGACTTGATCTCCGTCCAGACCGAAATCTGCAACGATGTGTTTGCTTCGCTGCAGGGGATCGGCTCGCTGAAAATCGCCGAACGGGTTGCGGCGCGTCCGGTCGCGTTGTCGGGCCAGCTGTCCGAGCAATATCTCCAGGCGCGGGCCCTGCTGTCGTCGTTTATGCAGCGGACAAGCAACCGCAACGATCTGGATCGCGCGCTGGAGCGGTTTGAACAGGTGACGACGGCGAACGCGTCTTTCGCCGCCGCCTGGTCGGGTCTCGGCATTACGCACTTACAGTACGTGCGGCATGGCTTCGGCGGCCACATGCACATCATCGCCGCGCGCAAGGCGTTCGACCGCGCGCTGGAGCTCGACCCCGGCTCGGTCGAGGCCAATTTATACCGCGTGTACATGCTGCTGGGTCGAGGAGAAAAGGAAAGTGCCCGCCACGGCATTGAGCATCTGCTGGAAACCGCGGCCAACAACGCGCAGGTGCACATGGTTGCGGGCATGACCATGCGGCTCGACGGCATGTATGAGTATGCGCTGCGGCAGTTCAATGCCTCGCTTCAACTCGACCCCTCCAACGCCGCCGTAATCTACAACCATCGCGCCCGCGTGTACCAGTACCAAAACCAGCTGGAGCTCGCGGGCGACGAGCTGGAGAAGGGCTTGGCGCTGGAGCCGAAACACCCGCTGCTGCGTACCTCGTCCGCCTACCAGCGCATGCGCCTCGGCGACCTGCCCGCCGCGATCGACATGCTTGAACGCGTCATTGAGGACGACGGGAGCATGCGCCTGGCTTACCCGACGCTTGCCATGTGCTACGTGCAGGTGGGTGACCGCGAGCGCGCGTCCGAGTTGATCGAAGAAAACTCAATGGCCGCAGCGGAGGCCGACTCGGAGATGGCGTACCGGTTGGCGACGTACTTCGCCGTCGAGGGGGATGAATCGGAAGCACTGCATTGGCTGCGTCGGGCTATCTATCTGGGCAATGAGAACTACCCATGGTTCGCACAAAACCCCGCCTGGAAGCGCCTGAGCGGGCACACGGACTTCGAGCGGATTCTGGATGATCTCAAGAAGAGCTTCCGGCGGAATGGGAAGAACTGGAAGCGTTTACTGGACCGGGTGCCCGACATGCATCCGCGTTAGAATCGGCCCATGCCCACCCTGCTTCCGCTTCATACGCCGCGAGCGCGCCATGAACTCGTCCTCGACCCGCCGATGACCGATGCGGAGTTGGAACGGTTTATTCATGTCAACGAGCCCGCGCGGATTGAGCGCTGGGGAAAGGAACGCATCCTGATGATGGCTCCGGCGGGCGGCGACATCAGCAGCAGCAATCTCGAGATCGGAGTTCAGCTTCAGGATTGGTGGAGAACACACAGGCGAGGCCGTGCCTTCGATTCGAGCGGCGGTTTTTATCTGCCGGATGGTTCGCTGCTTTCGCCCGACGCGTCGTACCTGACAGGGGAAAGCTTCGCGCGCCTGGCTCCGGCCGATCGCAAAGGCTACTACCGCATCTGTCCCGAGTTCATTATCGAACTGCGCTCAGAAAGCGACCGCCTCGGCGAGCTGAAGAAAAAGATGCTTCGCTGGGTGGCGAACGGCGTACAGCTTGGGTGGCTAATCGACCCGCGGAAGCGGCATGTGCTGGTGTACAAACCGGGCTCGGCGGAGCCGATCGTGTTCCCGGGACAGGTGTTGGAGGGGGAAGGTCCGGTCGCGGGTTTCCGCCTCGATCTCCATGAGGTTTGGGCGTATTACTCGTCGATTGGCTAACTTTACGGTTTGGTTCTGAGCCGGACTATTCAGCTGGATGACTGGGTGATTCTTTGCAGGCCTTATCTCAGGCTGCTCGCTTCATCCGACACTTTGTAAAAGTGGGGAGACCGAACGGAGAAGCGGAGCGGGAAAGCTCCGCCTTCCCTACATACTAGTTCCGCGTCGGCAGCAAATCCATTGGCTCGGTCAGGCTGAACACAATCTCCGCGCCTTCCTCTACCTTCGCGTCCTGCGGCTTTTGCAGAAGCAAATGCGTGGTCACCACACCTGTGCCGACGATGGCACCCGCGCCCGCGCCGACCGGGCCGCCGAGCGCAGCGCCGACAATCGCGCCGCCGCCCGCGCCCGCGCCGTACTCGGCCAGGTTCTTCACTGTGTGCGCCTTGGGCTGGATGCCGCCTTCGGCATCGGTTCGGGTGCCGGGTTCGGAGCTCGAAACGGCCTGCGCGTACAGGTGGTAGGCAGTGCCGTCGGGGAGAATGACCGCGTCGGGCCGCAGGCGCAGCGTCGCGTGATTGCGCAGACGGTGCCCTTGTTCCACCTGCACCACGCGACCGCGCAGCTCAGAGCCGGCGGGGATGACCACACGGCCTTCCTTGAAGACATCCGCCGACACCTGCGCCCGGAAAGGCTCGCCATCCTGCGTGTGCCGGGTGCTGAGCGCCTGCAGCAGACGCGCGTGAATGTCGGTGCCTTCCGCAAGCTGGTTCGACGGCGACGGCACCATGCCCACCACGCCGTAGTCGGGGTTGGTGGGGCGGGGAATCAGCTTCGTGCTCTTTTCGTCCGTGTGGGCGGCCCGCGTTTCTGTTACGCCGGTGCTCGTCACAACGCCGTAGTCCGGGTTCTCCACCGGTGCCGCCGCAGCGGGGCGTGCCGCCTCCACAGAGACGGCGGGCGACGGTTTGCGTATGGGCTGGGGTGTAGGGTCGTCGTTCGCAACAATGGCGTCATCGGCGGGCGGCCGCGACACGCCGCTGTTCTGCGCGTAAGTCAAAGGGCAGGCGAGCAGCAACGATGCAGCAAGGAGCAGGCGTGCGTGGGAAGCGGGTACAGACATGGGTGCAGACCTCGGGATAAGGGAAAATGCGGCACCTTCAGCCTATGTTGAACCCCTCGGTACGGACGAAAGAATCGCGGAAAAGGAATCCACAAAGGCAATGGGGAGCTCCGGGCGCGAAACATTCATGGAAATGCGCGGCCGCTCCACCCCAAACCTTAGCGGGCGGCTGGTAGAATCGCCCTTGACCGCGAAGCGAATTCGGCTTCGTCGATCTTGGGAGAAGTGCGTTTCCATGGCGGGTTTCGTCGAACATATTGGAAGCGCGATGGGAGGCGGAGCCTCTGTGCGGGTGGACCGCCGGCCGCGCTTGCCCGAACGGCTGCAGCACCAGATAACGACAAGGACACAGATGACTGAAATTGTTTCGATCCACGCCCGGGAGATTCTCGACTCACGCGGCAACCCCACAGTGGAAGCCGAAGTGGTGCTGGAAGGCGGCATACGCGGCCGCGCGGCGGTGCCCTCGGGCGCTTCCACGGGCGAGCATGAAGCGATGGAGCTGCGCGACGGCGACAAAAGCCACTACATGGGCAAGGGTGTGCTGCAGGCGGTCGAGAATGTCGAGTCGGTGCTGGCGCCGGAGCTGGCCGGTATGGACGCGGCAAACCAACGCCTGCTCGATGCGACCATGATCGCGCTTGACGGCACGCCGAACAAGAGCAAGCTGGGGGCGAATGCGATCCTTGCGGTTTCAATGGCTGCCGCGCGCGCCTCCGCCACTGCGCTGCACCTGCCGCTCTACCGCTACCTTGGCGGCGTGAATGCGTGCATTCTGCCCACCCCCATGATGAACATCCTGAACGGAGGCGCACACGCCGACAACAACGTAGATTTTCAGGAGTTCATGATCATGCCGGTCGGCGCGGAACGCTTTTCGGACGCGCTGCGCTGGGGCACCGAGGTCTTCCATACCCTGAAAGGTGTGCTGAAAAAGCGCGGCTACAACACGTCGGTCGGCGACGAAGGCGGCTTTGCACCTTCACTGAAGTCAAACGAGGAAGCGATCGAGGTCATTCTTGAATCGATTGAGCTTGCCGGCTACAAGGCAGGCGAAGACATCGCGATTGCCCTCGATCCGGCAGCCAGTGAGTTTTACGACAAGGAAGCCGGTCGCTACATCTTTAAGAAATCCGATAAGCGCAGCCTGTCAAGCGAGGAAATGGCCCGCTACTGGGAGTCCTGGTCACGCCAGTATCCAATCGTTTCTATTGAGGACGGCCTGGCTGAAGACGATTGGGAAGGCTGGAAGTTTTTAAGTGAGCAGATCGGCGACAGCATCCAGTTGGTCGGCGACGATCTTTTTGTCACCAACACGGAGCGGCTGCAGCGCGGGATTGAGGAAGGCATAGCGAACTCCATTCTGATCAAAGTCAACCAGATTGGGACCATTTCGGAAACGCTGGAGGCCATCGAGTTGGGCCGACGCTATGGGTACACCTCCATCATTTCGCACCGCTCCGGCGAAACCGAGGACACTTTCATCGCGGACCTCGCGGTGGGCACCGGCGCGGGTCAGATCAAGACCGGCTCGGCTTCGCGCACCGACCGCATTGCGAAATACAACCAGCTGCTGCGCATCGAGGAAGAACTGGGACAGGCCGCGGAGTACCTCGGGCTGGAAGCGGTGAACTGCGGCGACTAGCTGTCGCCGCAGGAAGCCGAGCGGCTCCTTACTCATGGTTCATGAGTGAGGAGTAAATAAGTTAAGGCCTTGGACGGACCGCACTTTTCCCCATTGCGTCCTTTTTACTTTATCTAGGGTGAGCAGAAGCAAACAGATCTATTGGAGAAACAAGGATGAACAAGATTCAAATCAGCGCGCTTGCACCACTTTTCCTCGCTGCCACTGTCGCTCTCGCACAAACAGCTCCTTCCCCTACCGGCAAGCCCGCCCAGGCTGGTTCTTCTTCAGAGGGCGCTGCGGCTGCCCATCCCGCCACACCGGCGCACCCCATCACTGCCGCGCAAGCGCATGAGCTGATGCAGCTGACCGGCACCGACAAAGCGAAGGGCCGTCTCATCGAGCAGATCACCGGCTACATGCAGCAGCGGTTTCCCCCGTTTGTGCCGGCCGATGTGAAGCAGGACGTGCACAGCAGCCTCGAAAAAATGGATGTGGACACTCCATCCGTCGCGATCTACCAGCGCTATCTGTCGATTGAAGACGCGGCTAAAATCATCGACTTTTATAAAACGCCTGCCGGCAAGAACTACACGGAAGCGCAGCCCGCATTGTTGAATGAACTGCAACAGTCGACGCTGAAGCAGGGTCAGCAAACTTTCCAGGCAGCCATGGAGCGCCACAAAACCGAGATCGAAGCGGCGGAAAAGAAGTATCAGGCAGACCATCCCGCTCCCTCACTCGGCGGCCCGCAGGGGCCCGCACCCACCATGGGCGGAGCTGGTCCGAAATCATCCGCGCCGAGTGGCGGAGCGTCCACCCCCAACAAGCCCCAGTAGCTTTCAGGAGCGTTCGATGCCTGCCCACTCCGCGTATAAGCGTCCGCTCGTCTTGGCCATCCTCGATGGCTGGGGCGTGCGCGCCGTTGAGGAAAACAACGCTGTTGCGCTTGCACGCAAACCGACATTCGATCGGCTGCTGCGGGAGTTTCCCTCCACCACTTTGCGCGCCTCCGAGCACTACGTAGGCCTGCCGGATGGGCAGATGGGCAACAGCGAAGTGGGCCACCTCAACATCGGTGCGGGGCGCGTCGTTGAAATGGACATCACCCGCATCGATGCCCTGATTGCCTCGGGTAAGCTTGGCGAAAATCCGGCCGTTGCCGCAGCGTTCGCACATGCCCGTGATCATGGCCGGGCGCTCCACCTGCTTGGGCTGGTTTCCGACGGCGGCGTTCATGCGCATCAGCAGCACTTATACGCACTACTGCGGGCCGCCAAGGCCGCCGGGCTGGAGCGGGTGTTCGTCCATGCTTTTCTCGATGGCCGCGACACCCTGCCCACGTCCGGCGCCCATTACCTGCGGCAACTACTCGAGCACATGGGCGAGTACGGCATCGGCAGGCTCGCCACTGTGAGCGGGCGGTACTACGCCATGGATCGCGATATACGTTGGGAGCGCGAAAAGCTGGCCTCCGACGCCATGATCGGCGGCGTTGCCGAGGGCGGGGCCTACCGCGACCCGGTTGCCCGCGTGTTGGAGTGCTACAGCAACGGCATCACGGACGAGTTCATCCCACCCTTCGTCGTTACCGATGCCGAGGGCGCGCCCACGGCGACCATCCGTGATGGTGACGCCTGCCTCCTCTTCAACTACCGTGCCGACCGCGCTCGGCAAATCACCCGGATTATTGCCCGCAACAGCGGCATTACTGCGGACAATGGGCGTGAGCTGCCGAAGATTGACGAACAGGACGCGGCCATTCCTCCGTCCACTTTGCCGCGTGAACTTTTTGTCGCGACCATGACGCAGTACGACAAGCACTTCAGCCTGCCGCGCGTGATTGAGCCGCAATCGATGGACAATCTGCTTGCCAACCTGCTGGCTCAGGCCAATCTCCGCAACCTTCGTATCGCCGAGACCGAGAAGTATGCGCATGTGACGTACTTCTTCAATGGCGGCATCGAGAAAGCGTTTCCCGGCGAGGAACGGGTGCTCGTCCCCTCGCAAAAGGTTGCCACTTACGATCTCGCGCCGGAGATGAGCGCTTCCGGGGTCGCCGACGCAGTGATCAAGGCTGTTGAAGATACCGCTTTCGACCTCGTCGTGGTCAACTTCGCCAATGCCGACATGGTCGCGCATTCGGGCCAGCTCCCGCCCACCATCCGCGGGGTGGAAACTGTGGATACCCAGCTCGGGCGTGTGTATGCAAGTCTCCGGGCGCGCGGCGGTGCGATGCTCATCACCGCGGATCACGGGAATGCGGAGCAAATGGTCGACCCCGGCTCTGGGGGGCCGCACACCTCGCACACCACCAACCCAGTGCCGTTTCTGCTGCTCGATGAAAATGCAGACCGGTACACCCTGCGCGAGGGCGGGTCGCTGCGTGATCTTTCGCCGACCATCCTGGGATTGCTGGGGCTTCAAAAGCCGAAGGAGATGACGGGTGAAGATTTGCGGGTTCTACGCGGCTAAATGTGCCCATCCAGTTTACTTGGCACCCTCAGGAAGGAGGGGTCATCCTGAACGCAGTGAAGGACCTGCTTTATGCCTGCAGTTGAGGCGAAAAAGCGGATCCTTCGTCGCTGCGCTCTTCTGGATGACCCATCTTTTGCTTGTCGCGGGCCGACTCAGGACACGCGCTTGGGAATAGCTGGAATTGTGGGTCTCGGCTGAATGGCAATAGCGCGGTCTAGAACTGCTTGCTTTTGTGCGGATACCAAGTCAGCCCACCCCAAATACTCACATCTGTATTCAAGCCCGGCTTATAAACCGGTGCCTTCCAGCCTTCATACTGGCCAGCGGCATCAAGCAAAACGTCTTTCCCGAGCTTCTTCGTGAACTCAATTTTGTACTGGTTCTGCGTTGTTCCCCCCGCGATAAAGTCCTTTGCCGCCTTTACATTGCGATAGGAAACCTGAACCTGCTCTTCAGGGGAAAGATGGTAGGTGAGCCATGCCTGGCCGCCTTTGTCCTCACGCCCGATCGCGTCCGAAAACAAAAATCCCTTGTTGGTGACGCCCTGCTGCGCAACAGCTTCGTAGTACAAAAACTGGCCTAGGTGCGAGCGGCTAGTCGGCGGATCGGTCGAGGCGGCTTCCACGCGGAAGTCAAGCGCGGGCAGCTTCGGCACATGCGACAGGTAAATCCCGGGCCGGATTGCGGCGCGGCGCGGCGCGGAGATAGGTAGGATATCGTCGTGCGCGAAGGAATCGGTGTACAGGGTCAACCAGTCGCGCAAGAACGGTAGACGGTACGAGAAGTCAAAGGCACTGAAGCGCGCTCCGGGATCGCGCGGCGAGTACTTGGTATTGAAGTCGGTGGCGCTGGTCGAGAAGAAGGACCGCAAAAACGTGTGCAGCGTTACAGGCTCATGCCCACGGCCGCCCCAGATGACTGTGCGCTCGAAGCCCATCTCCAGGTTCTTCGTCGGGTGAATACTGATCTTTTCGGCATGCACAAACGGTTTGTTGACCGCGGTATGGCCCTGAAGCGAGCCGACGGTGAAGTCGTAGCGGATGGGCCCGAACAGGCGCTCGAAGCCGGGGATGTACAGCGGCTCGGTACGGTTGATTTCAAAAGCATAGAAGTTATCGGCATTGTTGCTAAAGGCAAAGGCTCCGCCCTGCCCAGGTCCCCACCAGTGATCGGTCTTACCGAAGGAAACCTCGTGATTGAAAAGGTGATAGGACGCAGTCGCTTCCAACAGCCGGAAGTTGTTCACCGAGCCGATTGGGCCCACGGGCAGCGTGTCCTGGTGGGGGACAGAGTTGAAAGGAATCAGGTCGACAACCTGCGACAGGTACGTGCCCAGAAGCGGTGTATACCCCTGCGCCGATGGGGCGTGCTGGTACTCGCCCCGTACCTGAAGGGTAAACCGTCCCGCCTCGAAACGTCCGCCCGCGCCGGACACGTTGTTGATTCCGGCCTGGTAGGGGCGACCGTAGTCGTTATAGATGGTCTGGCCCAGGTGGTAGCTGTCGTTCAACGGCGTATCCGTGATACCAAGAAACCGTGTATACACCGTGTCGAGCTCGCCGTGGATGCCGCTGAATGTTTGGTCCTCGGCCAGCTTGCGCTCCACAGCAAGGAAGATCCCCTGTGCTTCCTCGGCGCCAGGGCCGCGTGCGCTCTCAATCTCATCGTCGCTTTGACTGAGCATGTGGAGGATGCTCAGGCGCGTCCATGGACGAAGACCCGAAAAAGCCGTGTCGAGGTAGCCGAGCGAGTGGAGCCGGTCGAGCGCGGGGTACACCCAGCTGTCCACGGGAATATAGGTCGACCCTTGCCCATCGATCGAATGCACCGGGAGCTCAGGCCGGTAATCGGCCGGCACTTTAACGTCATCGGGCGTCGGCTTATAAGGCGCGTTTTGTGTTTCGGGTGAGTAGGGCTGCTGCTGCGGGGCCGGGGCCGGCAACTGCTCCGTCTGGGCGCGGCTCGCGGCAGGGAAGCCGCAAGCGGCCGACAAACAGATAGCTACGGCAAATCTCACTCTCACCTCAGGCGCTCCGGCCCGCATTTCCGGGCGCAAGGGGCGTCACTCATGGGAAAGCCTAGAGCATGAGCCCCCGGAAAACAAGAGCAAGCAGGTCAGTCTCCGGGCGAGTTGTTCCAAAATGGAACTCGTTCCTTCTCGGAAAACTCGGGCGGATGCTTACTCAGTCAGCTCCTTTACAGCGGTACGCTCTATCTGCCTGCGCCAGGCTTTTTCCCATGCTCCGCGTGCGCGCAGCAGCCCTTCCAAACGCGCTTGAGCGCCAGGTTCCGGGGCTTGCCCCCGTACACGGAAAGGCACCCCCACAATCGCACTTGGGCCTTGACCGGCACGCGCGCGGGCAGTGCACTCATATGCCACACGATATGCCGCGAGCGCGTCGTCGCGGTCCACGGGGATCGTCGGGTAGGGCGGCGCAGGCTGCTCGGGCGTCGCCGCTCGCGGCGCTGTTTTTTTTTTAGAGACGAGCAGCAGCGGCAGGTTCAGCTTCGCTGCTGCCATGCCGCTCTCGTGCCAGGGCGACGGTTCGGTTCGCAGCGGAGGCAAAAGCACAACTGCCATCGCTCCCCCGCCCGTGCGCTTCAGCGCCGCTGCCGCGCCCAGGGCAAAGCTCGCTGCCGCTTCCTCTCCCCGCGGCAGTGTAAGCACCCCTGCCTCGAAGTCCGCCGCATGGTGCTGCCCCCGAATACCACGCAACGTCCGAAAAGCCGATCCGCCTCGCGGCGGAAGCAGCAGCAGGTCTTCACGCTTCATGTTGGCGTACACCCCGGCCGCTAAAGCATGGCTCCCGGCAGGCTTGCCGGCTTGCGCTTCGGCGAGAGAGCACAGCAAAACCGCGCGATATAGCTCCTTCAACAGCTCCTCGCGGACCCGCGCTGCTTCGTCCTTACTCACCCCGCAACCCTCCACCATGCCGAGCGCTCCGCACGCAAGCGGCAGTTTTCAACACAAATGTGCATAACCCTGTGCAACAACCCTCCCAAACTCCCAACCGGGCCCAATTCATGCGGCTTTCACCATTCTGCACACAAAACAGGGCACTTGCTGAAAATCGTTTTCAGCAGGCTCAGGTGGAATACTCGGCGTTGATCCGAACGTATTCCGCCGTAAGGTCGGTAGTCCAAAACCGGCAGCGGCCCGTGCCCAGCCCCAGCTCGACCGAAATGGTGAACCGGCGCTCTTGCATCGCTGCGTGGATTGCGTCCGCATCGAACGCCGGGGCACGCTCGCCGCCCTCGCATACCGCCAGGCCGTTCAGGGCAATGGCGATGCGCTCGGGCTTTACCGCTACGCCGCTCCCACCGATCGCCGAGAGCAGACGGCCCCAGTTCGGGTCGCTGCCAGCCCAGGCTGTTTTTACGAGCGGCGAGTGCGCGATCGCTTTTGCGACGGTCAGCGCGTCGGTGTCCGTAGGCGCGCCCGCGATATCGAGTGTGACAACGTGCGTCACACCTTCTCCGTCTTCAACGATGGCAGACGCGAGTTCTCCGCACAGCTCGTCGAGCGCCGCCTGAAATGCATCGTGATCCGGCGCGATGCCGCTCGCGCCCGAGGCAAGCAGCAGCACCGTGTCATTGGTGGAGGTGTCGCCATCGATGGAGATGCAGTTGAAGCTCCGCTCCACGCTCGCGGCAAGCGCCCCCTGTAAGGCAGGGGCAGGGAGCCGGGCGTCTGTAAACAGGTACACGAGCATGGTGGCGTGCGGCGGCCCCACCAATCGAGGGTGGATCATGCCCGCGCCTTTAGCGGCTCCGGCCAAGCGCACGGTTCCGCCTGCAACAGTGCGATGCGCGACTTTCGGGCGGGTGTCGGTTGTCAGGATCGCTCGCGCGAACGTTGAAAAGTTTTGGGGGGTGAGCGCCGCCGCAAGCTCGGGAAGCGCATTGAGCAGCTTGTCCCCGGGCAAGGGCACACCGATGATGCCGGTCGAGCTGGGCAATACTTCCTCCGGCGCGCAGCCAAGCAGCTCCGCGGCACGGGCGCAGGTGTCGCGCGCGGTTTGGAGGCCGGCCTTGCCGGTCGCGCAGTTTGCGTTGCCGCTGTTGACCACTACGGCTCGCAGGCTGCCGCCGGAAGCCTGGAGGTGCTCCCGCCCCACGATGACCGGGGCAGCTGCCGCGCGATTGCTCGTGAACATGGCCGCAGCCTGTGTGCCGGGGTCGGCGGCGGCGCAGGCCAAGTCGAGGCTGCCGCTGGCCTTGATCCCCGCCCGGACAGCAGCGAAGCAAAACCCCCGGGGAATGGCGTCGTCGGGCAGCAGCGGTTCGGTGCTCGTGTTCATCACGGTTCCACTCTAATGAATCCGCGGTTTGCGAAGATAGTTGCCGATGGATAATTTTCTTTCGATGCGCGATGTTTCCGTCGCCCGCGGCGAAGCTGTTGTGCTCCGGATCGACTCGCTCGACATCGCACTGGGCGAGCACGTCGCGATCCTGGGGCCGAACGGCTGCGGCAAATCGACGCTGATCAAGACGCTGACACGGGAAATCTACCCCGTTGCGCCGGCCGGTCGTTGCACGCTGCTGGGCCGCGAACGCTGGGACATTTCCCAGCTGCGCGCTGAGTTCGGCGTGGTCGGCGCGGAGCTGCCGGGGGAGCGTACTGCCTCCGCGACCGGCTTTGAAGCAGTGCTGGCGGGCTTTTGGGGCGCGTCCGCCCTGTGGCCGCAGCACACTGCCACAGCAGAGATGAAGCTCCGCGCCGAGGAGGCACTGGCGCTGCTCCGTGCTGAGTACCTCGCGGGCAAGCCGGTGCGCGCCATGTCGGCCGGGGAACAGCGGCGCGTCATGATTGCCCGCGCCCTGGTCCATCGACCGCGCACCCTCCTGCTCGACGAGCCTTCCAATGCGCTCGACCTGCAGGCCCAGCATGAGCTGCGGGAAGCTTTGCAGCAGGTCGCGCGTGGGGGGACCGGGCTCATTCTGGTCACGCACCACCTGGGCGACATACTCCCGGAGATTGAGCGCGTCGTACTGATGCGCGCGGGCGGCATCGTCGCGGACGGGCACCGCCGTACGCTGCTGACCGAGCCGGTATTGAGTGAGCTGTTCGGCGTCCCGGTAGCGCTTGGGGAGCGCGACGGATGGCTCCACGCTTGGTGAGCGTACCTTCGGGAATTCCCATTTCAACCAAGCCAAAAACTTGGTCTTGACCCCCCGCTGCGGTCGTTCTATTGTTGAGTTACACAAGAAAGGAGGGCGATTCTAATCTATGAAATCTGACTGTAATATGTGCATCATCGCAGTACGTGAGGTGACTGAGGCTTAAGGCTCCTTCCGAGCTTTAGACCTGGCGGTACGTTGAAGTTTCACGCCGAGGCTCATCTTAAGAACGTTTCCGCAGGATTGGGTATGCGGAAGTCTGTTTGGTTCTGAAGGATGCCTCAGGTCAATCTCAACAGTGCACCGGCACATGGCCCACTTAAACAGTGGGCCATGTGTTTTTGGCGGTAAAATAGGCTTTATGGAACCGCTCGTCATTGCAGGAAAAGCTTTCCAGTCGCGCCTTATCGTGGGTACGGGCAAGTACAAGGATGGGGCGGAAACCCAGGCTGCTATCGAAGCCTCCGGTGCGGAGATGGTGACCGTTGCGGTGCGGCGCGTCAATCTCGACCGCTCGCGCGAGTCCTTGCTCGACTTTATCGACCCTCAACGCTACTTCCTGCTGCCCAACACCGCCGGGTGCTATACGGCTGAGGAGGCCATTCGCACGGCGCGTTTGGGGCGGGAGGTGGGCCTGTCGGATTGGGTCAAGATCGAGGTGATCGGCGATCAGGCCACGCTGTACCCGGATGTGCAGGCAACGCTTGAAGCCACGCGCGTGCTGGTCAAGGAAGGCTTCACCGTGCTGCCGTACACGACCGACGACATCGTGTTTGCAAAGCGTTTGGTGGACGCGGGTGCTGCCGCGGTGATGCCGCTTGGAGCACCGATCGGCTCGGGGCTCGGCATCTCCAACCGCGATAATTTCCGGATTCTGCGTGAGCTGATCCGAGAAGTTCCGCTGATCATCGATGCCGGGCTGGGTACCGCCTCGGACGCGGCGCTGGCGATGGAGCTGGGCGCGGACGCGGTGCTGCTTAACTCGCCCATTGCCGGGGCGCGTGTGCCTGTGCTGATGGCCGAAGCCATGGGCCACGCCGTACTCGCCGGACGGCAGGCATACCTGGCCGGCCGCATGCCGCGCAAGCTGTATGCGACGGCGTCGTCGCCGCTGGAAGGCATTTCGCGCTGAAGCAGCAGGCCCGCATGTACCATGAGTCCGGAGCCACCCCTTGCGTCTTTGGACCACGTTTGTGCTTGCTTTCAGCGCCTTGCTGCCGCTGGTCAATCCGCTGGGTTCAGCCCTGATCTTTATGGGGTTGGTCGGAGACGCACCGGCAACGGTGTACCGCGCGCTGGCGCGCAAGGTGGCGATTAACAATGCCATTTTTTTAACGATTATCGGGTTGCTCGGGACATCCATCCTCAAGTTTTTCGGTATTTCCATTCCCATCGTGCAGGTTTCGGGCGGCCTTGTGATTGTGGGGATCGGTTGGTCGATGCTGAACCGCAAGGATGCGGAAAGCGAAAGCCGCGCCGACAAGGAAGCCGCTGCCGCCGCGGCATCCGAAGCGTCGCCCGAGGCCTACTACGACCGCTCGTTTTACCCGTTGACCTTTCCCATCACCTCCGGGCCAGGCACGCTGGTGGTCACCCTGACCCTGAGCGCGCACGATGCTAATCGCTCTTTAGCAACCGAGGTCCTGGGCCACGTGGGGCTTCTTTTAGCCGTGATCGCACTGAGTTTCCTGATCTTTTTCTGCTATGCCTATGCCCCACGTCTGACGCGGATCTGGCCGGCCTCGACGATGAACGGCATACTGCGCGTGATGGCGTTTATTGTGCTGTGTATCGGTGCACAGATTGCCTGGAACGGCGTCACAGCCCTGCTTGCGGCGGCTCACCTGTCGTAAGCGCGGCAATGCAAGAGTAGCTTGGAAAAGCCGCGTCCCGGCTTCACAAGCTACTCGGGCGGGCCGCAATCCGGCCTGCCCGCGCTACACTCAAGCCACATGCGCGTGTTTGGAATCGACTGCGGGACCGAGTGGACCGGCTATGGGGTAGTGAGGGTGGAAGAAACGCCCCGGGAGCGCAGGCTGAGGCCCGTGTGCGCGGGGGCCATCCGGCTCTCAAAAAAGGACACACTGGCCGTCCGGCTCGCGCTGGTGCACCGCGAGCTCCATGCGCTGATCGGCGAGCATCGGCCGGATGCGATTGCCATCGAGGAAGTGTTTCATTCTGTCAATGCGCAGTCGGCGCTCAAACTGGGCCATGTGCGCGGAGTGGCGCTGCTGGCGGCAGCCGAACATGCCCTGCCGGTTTTTGAATATGCGCCGCTTAAGATCAAGTCCACCGTGGTGGGCTACGGGCTGGCCAAAAAAGAGCAGGTGCAGTACATGGTGGCGCGGCTGCTTGAACTTGAACGCGCCCCCGAGCCGGCGGATGCCGCCGATGCGCTCGCGATCGCCAT
>CAXTKZ010000007.1:0-28948 GCA_964244985.1 uncultured Acidobacteriaceae bacterium | reverse complement strand
GGTGTTTTGCAGCCGCAGCCATTGGACCGCGACATCGCCATCACCGGCCCGCTCCGGGCGCAGCTGTTTGCGGCCGCGCACAAAAATAAGCTGTTCGCGATCCCCTGCGACTCCGGTCGGAAAAACCTGGCGTTTACCGGCAATAAAACTCTGCGCTATACGGGGCCGGAAGGGCAAGGCAGCTGCACCTTCAACTATGCGAAGAGTCAGCAGATTACCGAGCTGTCGGACAGCCTGATCGCGGTCGCGACAACGCTTGAAGAAGGGAGCAAGCTCGAGCTGCTGCTTCTGCATGACAAGCTGGGGCTGAACGCCGAAATCGACGTTTTGATGGATGAGCAGGCCGGGGGCCGCGCGCTTGAGCTCGGCAATATCGCACCCGTGTTGCAGGCCATCGCCGCGGACCCCGATGTGCTGAACCACACGCGGTCGAGCGCCCGCGCTCTGCTCGCGCACTAGTCTGGTGTCCCGCGATGGCTGGCCTGTCCGCGCATCGAACAGAATGCCGAAGACGGACGCCGCGCAACTTGCGGTAGCATTTCCGTGTTTCCTTGTACCTGCGGGTGGAGCCTGCCATGAATCAACTTTTTAAATTGCTGCCCGTTTTGTTCCTAGGTGCCGGAAGCGCGCAAAGCCAGACCGCGCCCTCAGAGGCCGCCCCGCAGCCGCCGTCCCTCAATGCACCGTTTCCCGCGCGCCTCAGCGATGTGGAAGGGCCGGTGCAGGTAGCGCAGCTGCCCCCGGAAACAGCGCAGGCGAAAGGGGCGCAGCTACCTCCGGCACCGCCGCCCGACTCGGCTTTCCACTCGGCGCTGGTGAACACGCCGGTGCTCGCCGGCACTGAGGTGCAAACCGGCCACGACGGACGGGCCGAGCTCCAGTTCAACGACGGCAATATCGCCCGTATGGCGCCCAACTCTGCCGTGGCTGTGCTTGCCTTGCCGGAGGGCGGGGAAGAGCTGCGAGTGATGCGCGGACTTTCTTATCTGGAAACGAACGCCGAGGGGACCGGAACCCTGACCGTGCAGGCGGGGCCGGACGGTGTGCGCCTGAGCCAAGGCAGCCTCGTGCGGTTCGACCTCGACAGGACGCCTCTCCAGATCGGCGTCCTGCGCGGGTCGGCGCAGTTCACCAGCGCGAGCTCCGATATCGGATTTGAGGTCTCCAACGGCCAAACCGCGGCGATCGATCCTTCCGACTCAAACTCCTACGACGTAAATGGGGAGCTGGCGAACAACTCGTGGGACGCCTGGAACACCGACCGCGACCAAACCATTGCCGAGCTCGCACAGGGTGAAACCAATGCCCGGGTGGGCAATGGCGATGCGAACTCACCCGGCTGGAATGACCTGGATTACTACGGGACCTGGTACAACGTACCCGGCGCGGGCATGGCCTGGGCCCCGGATGGAGTGGACGCGAGCTTCGACCCGTATGGCTCGGGCGCATGGACCTCGTACCCCGGCGTGGGCCCAACCTGGGTATCGGCTTACCCATGGGGCTGGCTGCCCTACCACTGCGGCGGCTGGAACTACTTTTCCGGCTTCGGCTGGGGTTGGCAGCCGGGCGGCTGCGGCTATGGCGGCGCGGGCTGGTACCCATATTCCGGCGTTCACAACGGACCTCCGGGCTACCGTTTGCCGACCCGCCATCCTGTGCGCAAGCCCGTCCAAACGATGGACGCCCGCCTGCAAACCCAGCCGGTCCCCGTCACGCGCGGCCCTGTGTACTCCTTCCGTCCACTGGGCGGGGCCCGGCCCGAGCCTCGACCGTTTCCCATTGCTCCGTCGTCGGCACGGGCCGACAGGGATGCTTTGCGGGGCGGAGGAAGTGGATTCGCCCCGACCCTGCCCGTCAATGTGGGTGGGTTGGGGGGACGGTCTCCTTATCTCGGGGGCGGCGCGCTTCCCTCGCAGCACCCCGAGGCCGGACGCGGCGTCTACACGTCTTCCGACAACCGGATCGTAACCCGCGGGCCGAACGCAATTACGCCGCCGGGGGGTGTGCTCGCGGCACCGCGCACCGCAATCACGCCGCCGGTCCGGGTGGTGCCGCCGCCCGTGTTCCACCCCGCGCCGCCACCCGCCGCCCCACGCATGGCCGCCCCCGCAGCCGCATCCCCTGCCGCGCCCCGCTCCCATTAGAGCGTCCCGGCGCGGTAGGCCGGCGGCACCTCCGTCGCCCTAGAGGCGCGGAGCCTCGGCCTCTTACAAAGCTGCAAAATCCTGAAGGAACCCATTGCTTTTCGTGCAGGGCGAGGCGGATGATGGGCCCCGCTCGCGTATCGGCTCGTTTCCGGAGCCGGATACCGTGAAATGCAAGCTTCAGCCGGGATCGGCTGAACCAGGAGAGTTTCAGCATGAAAAGCAGGCAGGTCCTCCCCCCTTTTGCGGCGCTGCTCGCCGGTGCGGCCGTATCGATATCCCCGGTGAGCGCGGCGGCGCAAGGAAGTTCTTCCCATCCGTCGTGGCTCAATTCCTCCGTCATTTACTGCGTGTACCCGGAAATCTTTTCGAGCAGCGGATTTGCGGGGGTCACAGCGCAGTTGAACAGGATCCACGGCTTGGGAGTCAACGTGATCTGGCTGATGCCGGTCACGCCGGTAGGGCAGCCCTACAACGGGCACCCCGCATTTGACTCGCCGTACGCGGTACACGATTACTACGCGGTGAACCCAACGTACGGAAGCTCGTCCGATCTCCAAAACCTGATCAACACAGCGCACGGGCTGGGCATGAAAGTAATCCTGGATGAGGTGTTGAACCATACATCCTGGGATAACGTGCTGACGACGCAGCACCCGGAGTATTACCGCCACAGCGATGGAAACGCGTACAACGTGGGGTCGGAGGAGGTGGCGTTCAACTTCAATGATGTGGCGCAGCTCGACTACTCAAACCAGAGCTACGGCTTGTGGACCTACATGGATACCATGCTGAACTCCTGGATCACGACCTACGGAGTGGATGGGTTTCGGTTCGATACGGCGGATGATCCATTCGGATCGAGCAGGAATATCCCTAAAGCTTTTTGGCAGCAGCTGCGGACGTCGTTGGAGGCGACCAAGCCGGACATCCTGATGCTGGGCGAGGAAGAGGATGCGGACTTGGCATTGGCCCCGTTTGAGCTTGACTATGGATGGAATCTCCAAAGCGCGCTGGTGCAGGCCGCCACGAGCGGCAACAGCACAGCGGGGCTCCAGAGTACGTGGCAAAGCCAGGTTTCGAACTTTCCGTCGGGCATGCTGCATATGTCGCTGACGCAGGATTGGGACCTCGGAGAGGACCTGCAGGTATACGGCGGCGTGCCGAACACGCTGGACGCGGCGGTGTTCAACTACACGCTGAACGGGGTGCCGTTGATGTTCAACGGTGAAGAAGTAGGAAACGATAACAGCGCGAATAACACGCACACGGTGATCGATTGGAACTCGCCGAACGCGGCGACGTTCACGAGTTTTTACAAGGATGTGATTGCTTTGCGCAATGGGAACCCGGCGCTGCAGCAGGGCTCTCTCACGTGGGTGACGAACTCCGCTTCATCGCAGGTGGCGACCTTGGACCGGGTGAGCGGAACGACGGAGTTTCTGGTTGAGATCAACTTCTCGGGTTCGGCCCTCAGTGGCACGGTCAATGCAACGGCGGGAGGCTGGGCGGACGTGACACCAAGCGGTTCGCCCGGCGGCAAAGGGCATACGGCACCCGGGTACTTCTCACTGCAAGGGCATGATTTCGCGATCTTCGAGAGAACAACCGGCGGGGGATCGGGGACGGCAGTCCCGTCCGCTCCGACGAATGTACAGGCCACAGCCGGCAATGGCCAGGTGACGCTGAGCTGGAGTGCTGGCAGCGGGGCAACGAGCTACGCCGTATATCGCGGGACTTCCTCGGGAGGTGAGGGCGCGAGCCCGCTTGCCTCCAACATCACGGGAACGAGCTACAGCGACACGGGGGTATCGAACGCGACGAAGTATTTTTACAAGGTAACCGCGGTGAACAGCGCCGGGGCGAGCGGGCCGTCGGCGGAAGTTTCCGCAACGCCGGTCGCCGCCAATACGCCTGAAGCCCCGTACAGCGGAACCCCGGCAGCCATCCCCGGAACCGTCCAATTCGACAACTACGACAAGGGCGGTCAGGGCGTTGCCTACAACGACAGCGATGCCGCGAACGATGGAGGGCAGTACCGGCCGTCGGAAGGCGTGGACATTGAGCAGAGTACGGATGCTTCCGGAGTGGGCAACGGGTACGATGTCGGCTGGCTGGTGGCGGGAGAGTGGATGAAATACACCGTGAACGTGAGCGCCGCGGGAACATACCCGATCACGTTCCGGGTGGCTTCGGGCGTGGCCTCGGGAAGCGCGGGTACCTTTCATGTGGAGGATGAAACAGGAAAAAACCTGACGGGGACGATCACGGTTTCATCGAGCGGAGGATGGCAGAACTGGGCGAACGTGAACGGTTCCGCGGTGCTTGGGGCAGGCAGCCACGTTTTGCGTGTGGTGATCGACAGTGTGAACGCAGGGTTCAATTTGGAGGCGATGCAGTTCGGTACAGCCCTGGGGTATGCGGGGACGCCATATACGGGGACGGCCATCGCGCTGCCGGGAACAGTGCAGGCGGAAAACTTCGATAAGGGCGGGGAAGGCGTGGCCTACCATGACACGGACGCGGCCAACGACGGCGGCCAGTATCGGACTTCCGAGGGAGTCGATATTGAGGCATCGAGCGACACAGGCGGGGGCTACGATGTGGGCTGGACGGAGCCGGGCGAGTGGATGAAGTACACGGTCAATGTCGCGACCGCCAAAACGTATACGGTGACGGCGCGGGTGGCGTCCGGCCTTGCCAGTGGCACAGCGGGAACCTTCCACATCGAGGATGAAACCGGGAAGAACCTGACCGGGACGATCTCGGTTTCGGCGACGGGCGGCTGGCAGAGCTGGGCGGGTGTATCGGCGACGGCTGCTTTAAGGGCAGGGAAACATGTTCTGCGGGTGGTGATCGATTCGGGAAATGGGGGGTTCAACCTGAACTACTTTTCATTGAACTAGAGCGGCTCGACGACGGCCCACGCTGTATCAGCTTGTTAGTGAAACCAACACCGGCTCATCCTGAGCCGCAGGCGGAAGCGCTCTGCGTCAACGGACCTGCTTTTCTGCAACCCAGCAAAAAGCAGGTCCTTTGTCGCTTTGCTCCTCAGGATGAGCCGGGCTGTTGTGTGGTGCTCACTCCTCGGCGCATTTCAGCGGTTCAACGCGCGGAAAACGCGGGCAAGCTCATCCGGGCTGAGCTCCTCGGCGCGGGCGTTTGGGCGCACGTCCGCGAGAGCGGCTGCGATTTCCGCGGCACCCCGGCCCGCAGCGCGCAGATTATTTGCCAGTGTTTTTCGCTTTTGCGCAAAGCAGCTTTGTAAAAACCTGCGAAACGGCTCCGGCTCCACCTCCAGCTCCGCCCAGCGCGGGGCAAACTCCATCCGCACCACTGCCGAGTCCACCTGTGGGGGCGGCTGAAATGCCTCGGGCGGCAGTGTGAACAAAAGCTCACACCGCGCGTGCACCTGGCACAGCACGGTTAAAAGGCCGTAGTCGCGGCTGCCGGGCGCGGCCGCCATGCGTTCGGCCACCTCGCGCTGCACCATCACCACCGCGCGGCTGATTCGGTCTTCAAACAAGAACAGGCGCTGAAGAATAGGGGAGGTGATGTAGTAGGGCAGGTTGCCGACAACCGCGAGGGACCGCCCCCCCTCCCGCGCCAGGGTGGCGAAGTCGACCGTGAGCACGTCAGCCTCCACGATCTCGATCGATGGCATTCCGCTGAAGCGCGTGCGCAGGGCAGCGGCAAGCGACGTGTCTACTTCGACGGCTACGAGGCGTCGGGCGCGCTGCGCCAAAAGTTCAGTGATCGCCGCTTTGCCGGGTCCGATCTCCACCACATCGCCGCGTCCTGCCTCGCCCAAAGCCGCCGCAATGCGCTGCCGCGCCCCCCAATCCGCTAAAAAGTTCTGTCCCAGTACCGGTCCCTGCCGCTTGCCCATTGCCTTCCAACCCCGTTTGCCAGCATCCTTAGGCTATTCCCTCGCATCCCCCTTAGCGCGTCGCACAAGGAGAATACCCGCACCATGCATATTGTGTTTGCCGCGTCGGAGTGTGTTCCATTCGTCAAAACCGGCGGCCTTGCCGATGTTGTCGGGGCGCTGCCGGGGGAGTTGGTCCGGCAGGGCCATGCGATTACGGTGTATTTGCCGCTGTTTCGGCCGGTGGCGGCACAGCTGCAAAAGCGCAAGGTCGCGATCGAAAGCCTGTCGATCCCGTTCCTCGGCTACAACCGTTTTGCTTCCGTGGTGGACGGCGGCACGCGCGACGGCGTCCGCTTTTTTTTCATCGACTGCCCGGCGCTGTTTGACCGGGAAGGACTGTACGGCCCCGGCGGCGGCGACTACGAGGACAACTGGGAGCGTTTCGCCTTGTTCAGCCGGGCCGTGCTTGAAGCCTCAAAGCAGCTGGGCGTGCCCGATGTGTACCACGCGCACGACTGGCAGGCCGCGCTGGTTCCGGTATACCTGCGCACTGTATACGCGCTGGATCCCGCGCTTTCTGCCGCTGGGACTGTATTTACCGTGCACAATGCCGGCTATCAGGGCTGGTTTCCGCCGCAAACCACCGAGCGCCTGCTGCTGCCGTGGGAGGTGTTCCGGATGGACCGCATGGAGCACTACGACACCCTGAACTTCCTCAAGGGCGGCATCGTGTATGCCGATGAAGTGACCACGGTCAGCCGTAAATATGCCGAGGAAATCCAGACGCCGGAGTTCGGCTACGGACTGGATGGCGTGTTCCGCCATCGCTCCGCCGATCTCCACGGCATCCTCAACGGCGTCGACTATGAGCAGTGGGATCCCGCGCACGACCGCTACATCGCCGCGCACTACACGCCGAACGACCTCGCGGGCAAAGGGGAGTGCCGCCGCGACCTCCTGCATGCTTTCGGTGCGCCGGACTTGCCGGAAACCACGCCGATTCTCGGAATCGTCTCGCGGTTCGCGACGCAAAAGGGCTTCGACCTGCTGGCGCAGATTGCCGATGAGCTCCAGCGGCGCGACCTGCTGCTTGTAGCGCTCGGCACCGGCGAGCCTTACTATGAAAACCTTCTCCGTTCGCTGGCCGAGCGCTACCCTCACCGGTTCGCTGTGCGCGTGCAATACGACAACACCTTGGCCCACAAAATCGAGGCCGGGGCCGACATGTTCCTTATGCCATCGCGCTATGAGCCCAGCGGTCTGAACCAGCTCTACAGTCTGCGCTACGGGACCGTGCCAGTCGTCCGCGCCACGGGCGGCCTCGACGACACGGTTGAGGAGCGGCCCGACCCGGCGGAGGGCACGGGCTTTAAGTTCCATGGCTACAACGCCCGCGAGTTTTTAGGAGCGATCGACCGGGCGCTCGGCTTTTTCGGCGACCGGCAAGGTTGGCGCGCCTTGATGCTCAACGGCATGCGGCAGAACTACAGCTGGGTGCGTCCCGCGGCCGAGTTTAGCGCGCTGTACGAAGCCGTGGCGCGGCGACGGTCGTAGAAGCTACCGGTACAGCTTCAGCTCACTCCAGCCTGTCGCGTAGGGATGGAGGCGGTCACGGCATACATAGATGAACCGCTGCTCCCAGGGCATCTGGTAGGGGCTGGTCTGGTGGTCGGCGACCGTGCAGCTCCGGTAGGAGTGAAGCAGCTCACTCAGCGGTGCCGGCGAGACCACGATCATCTCCTTGCCCGTGTAACCCCGGGGACCCCAAAGCCAGTAATTTTGGTGCCCGCTGATGGCCTCGGGAAGTCCGAGCGCGGGTCCTAGAATGTTGAGGGCACTGGCCTGCCCGTAATTAGCGGCAAAGATGCCGGTCGTCCGCTGCTCGTCGGGCGGCAGCGACCGGTACACGCGGGCGACCCCATCCGCAAGCCGCTGCCAATCCAGGTGATCGGCGAAGAACTCAGGGAAGTTCGCTCCCGCGTGCTGCTCACTCTCAATAGGTGCAAAATGCATCGTGCGCGAATACGCCAGGTACTGCGCGGGCGGCAGAATGGGCACGGCGAACGGGGCCGTGATGCATATCGATACAGCAAGCGCCGCGAAATAAAGATTTGTCCCAGCGAGGCGGACGTTGGAAACCCAGGCCCACCGCGCAAACGCGACCCCGCCCGCCGCGAACAGCAGGGGATAGATCGGGGCAAGGTAATAATCCTTCGCGTGCAGGAGAAACATAATGCCCAGGAAAAAAACGTAAAGCAGGCCGAGCGCCCGGTACGCTCGCGACCGCAGCAGGAGCACCAGCCCCGGCACCCACACCAACAGGTGAAACGGCGACACCATAAACACCTGCGCAAGCAGGAATTGGGGAGGCGAGAGAACCGCATCCTTGCTGCTGTGCGCGACGTCGTGAAGCCACTCGTACGTGGGGTAATGGTTGTGCACCTGCCACAAAAAGTTCGGCAGCGCGAGGGCAACCGTGACAGCCAGCGCAAGTGCAAAACCCCGTGTCCGCAGGATGCGGCGTGCGGGCAGGGCGACCACAGCAAGGAGCAGGGCAATGAGAAAAAACAGCGTGGAGGCTTTATTTTCAAGCCCCAGCCCAGCGCTCCCACCCAGCAGCAGCCACCACCGCGTGGCACGCGGGTTCCCGAGCACGTGCAGCAGGGCCAGGACGGCGCTCATCCAGAAGACTGGCTCCCACGCATTCATCGAAAGGAAGCTCTGGGTAGACAGAAATACAGGCACGGTCAGGACCGCGAGCATGGCATAGCCGGCGCCGCGTCGCCCGCCGCCCAGGGCCTGCGCGATCAGCCCGGTGAGCATCACGGTAAGCGCGCCCGCGAGGTTGGGCAGCAACCGGAAAAGCACCAGATCGCGGGATCCGAAAAGCAGCTCCGCCGCACGCGCCTGGAGCGCCACGAGGGGCGGCTGGTCCACGTATCCGAAGGCGAGCCGGTGTCCGCAGACCAGGTAATACAGCTCATCGCGGTAAATGCCATACCCCGCATGCTGGGACAGGAGCGTTACGGCAATTTGCAGCAGCAGCTTCGCTCCGCCGAACAACAACAGGAGCGGCAGCAGGGACGGAACTCTTGCGCGTGGAGTGCGCTCGACCGACCAATGGGAAACAACCGCCTGGGTGCTCGTACTCATGCTTTCAACCAGACTAACCGGCGCGTGGGCACCAGAGCGGTTCACCCGGTAACAATCGGCAACAAGTCGACGGAATCCGGCGCGTCCGGCGCATGGAAGTGCGTAAAAATATTTTCAGCGGTTTTACGCGGCACAACCGCTGTCAACGCCTGGACGCCGGCCTGCTCCACCGCGCGCACACTGCCGAAGTGCTCCACCAAGCGGATGCGTGTCCGTGCGCCCACGCCGGGAATCTCCGTGAGCTCGGAGGTGCGATCGCGGATTTCACGCCGCTTGCGGTGGTAGGTGATCGCGAACCGGTGCGACTCGTCGCGGATGCGCTGGACCAGGTGCAGCACGGGCGACCGTCGCTCCAGCACCACGGGTTCGTCCTCGCTCCCGTGTACGTAAATTACTTCTTCGCGCTTGGCGATGGACGCCAACGGCTGCGTTGTCAGGCCCAGCTCCTCCAGCGCGCTTGCGGCCGCATGGAGCTGGCCCAGGCCGCCGTCCACCAGCACCAGGCTGGGCAGCGGCTTTTTCTCCTCCTGCAGACGCTTGTAGCGGCGGCCGATGACCTCGCGCATGGAAGCGAAGTCGTCTACTCCCTCAACCGTTTTGATCTGGAACTTGCGGTAGTCGCTCTTTTTCATGCCGCCGGGCTCCCACACCACCATGCTCGCGACAGTTTCCGCTCCCTGGATGTGCGAAATATCGAAGCATTCAATCCTCGTCGGAGTTTCGGGCAGCATCAGCGCATCTTCAAGCGCTTCGGCAATAGCGATTTCGCTGGGCTTCATCACGCGGAAGCGCTGGTCGTAGCTTTGCTTCGCATTTGTGCCCGCCAGGTCGAGGAGGGAGCGCTTTTCTCCGCGCTGCGGGACTTCAATACATACCCTACGCCCGCGCTTCGACAAGGCCGAAGCCAACACGTCGCGGTCGGCGAACTCGACAGGGGTGTAGATGGATGTGGGCACATAGGGCTGATCGAGGTAAAGCTGCTTAAGCAGGGAGGCGAAGAACGCGCCGGGCTCAAACTCGCGTTTCTCTCCGCTCACGACGGGCTCCTCATCCTGCGCCAGTTCCAGCTCGGCGATGTCCTCCCAGAAAAACTCGCGCCGGTCCACAATCTTGCCCGCCCGTACATGGAACAGGTTCACAGCGAGCATGCCTTTTTCGTAATGGTAGCCGAACAGGTCGGCGTCATCCTCATCCGCGGTTGCGATGCGCTGTTTGTCCTGGAGTTGGTCGACGGTGGAAAGCAGATCCCGATACTTGGCCGCGAGCTCATACAGCTCTTGTTCCGCGGCCTCCATCATGCGTGTTTCCAGCTGCTTCGCAAGCTCCGCGCCGCGGCCGTCCAGCACCAATTGTGCGTCGCGTACGGCTTCGCTGTACTGTTCGGGCGTGGTCAGGCCCTCAACGCACGGCCCCTGGCAGCGCTTGATGTAGTACTGGAGGCAGGGCCGGGGATGATAGCGGCTCAGGTCCACTTTGCAGGAGGGCAGCAAAAACGACCGCCGGACGAGTTCGGCGATGCGGTAGGCCAGGTTGCCGGGGAAGTACGGGCCGTAGTACGCGCCCTTATCCTTACGCAGCTTGCGCGTGACAAACACTTTTGGGTAGCGGTCCGCCAGGGTGAGCTTCACATAAGGGTAGGTTTTGTCATCGCGCAGAAGGATGTTGAAGCGCGGCTTTTTCTGCTTAATGAGGTTGTTTTCAAGTGCCAGCGCTTCCCGCTCGTTGTCCACCAGGATGTAGTCGAGGTCCACCGCCGCGCGCATCAGCGAGCCGGTTTTGGCATGAGCCTGCGAGGCCGCGAGCAGGTAGGACCGGACCCGCGAACGTAGGTTTTTGGCCTTGCCGACGTAGATTACGGTGCCTTCAGCGTCCTTATACAGGTACACACCGGGACGCATGGGGAGCGTCCTGATTTTTTCTTCGAGATCCATTCCTTCTTTATGCTACGCCGGGAAGACGGACTTGCTTCCCCGGCTCCCTACTGGCTGGTTTACGCAGTAAAAACTACTCGTTGGCTGCTGCCAACATGCAAGCGCCCCATAGAATGGCTCACAACAGGACGTTCACGGGCGGCAAGCAGTTTGGCCCCTGCCGTGCATCCTATTTGCTTGACGGCGCACATGCGCCCTGAACGTCGCGTCCCAGACACTGACTGAAGGACTTTTTATGACAAAAGCTGATTTCCACTCCCGATCTGCCCCAATTGCCGCGGCCATGCTGTCACTCACATTGGTTGTCGGCTGCAGCACAAAAAATTACGTCCGCAACCAGACCACGCCGATTGTGAACGGCACCAATGAGCTCGACGACAAGACCGCCGCGAACAACCGGGCACTCAACGATCTCGACAAGCGCACCGGCACCGGCATCAACGGCGCGCAAACCTCCGCGACCAACGCGCAGCAGGCCGCTACCCAGGCGAACACGTCCGCTGGCACCGCGCAGGGCACCGCGCAGAATGCCGTACACCGGGCCGACACGTTGAATTCTGTGGTCCAGAACCTGGACACGTATAAACAGGTTGGTGATGTACAGGTTAATTTCGGCTTCAACAAGTCGGACCTGAACAAGGACGCGAAGGCGCAGCTGGACACCCTCGGCACACAGCTCGGTTCCCAGCGCTCCTATATCCTGTCGCTCACGGGTGGGACGGATTCGGTCGGGTCGGCAACGTACAACTATCAGCTCAGCGACCAACGCGCGGAAGCCGTGGTGCAATATCTGGCATCGAAGTACAACGTACCTGCCCATCGCTTTTATCTAATTGGTTTGGGCAAGGACAAGGCTGTCGCCGACAATAGCACCGCTGCCGGCCGCGCACAAAATCGGCGCGTCGATGTCCAGCTGTTGACCAATCAGCCCGCGGGCACCACTGCTTCGGCCTCCTCGCCGACGCAGCCATAAGCTCCCTCCCCCAGAGCGAGGCACGATGCGCGGATGCGCTTACAAAGGCATCTGCGCAATGTGTGCTGAGCGCACATCGTCCGCGGTAAAAAGCGCAAAAACCGGCGCTCCCGCCAAGGTATGTTCGACGGCTTTCTTCCCTTGGGGATCGCGCATCACGAGGCATGCTGCGCCGATGACCCGCATCCCTGCCGCGCGTGCGGCCTCGATGGCCTCGATGGTTGAGCCCCCCGTGGTGCATACGTCGTCGAGGATCACAACGGGGGCGTTTTCTTTCAGAAAGCCTTCAATACGGCGCTTGGTTCCGTGTGCTTTCTCACCTTTGCGGACCAAAAAACCGTGAATTGGGTTGTGCTCGCGCAGCGCACTGGTGAGCACCACGGCGGATACAACGGGGTCGGCCCCCATGGTCAGGCCGCCCACAGCTGCGGGATGCAGACCGTGCGCGTTGAATAGCTCCAGCAGCGCCAGACCGGTAAGCCGGGCACCGTCCGCGTGGAGCGTGGTTATGCGACAGTCGATGTAGTAGTCGCTCTTCGCGCCGGATGCAAGGGTGAACTCACCCAGTTTGAAAGAGATGCGGGACAATAGATGAAGTAAAGCTTTGCTGTCGTGGGTCATGGCTCTCAGTGGCTCAGGCGGTCAAGATGACGGAAGCCGCCGGTTTGTACCAGGATTCCCGCGAAGAGCGTGAAGTTGTACGCTGCATGCACGACGGTTGAACAGGCGAGCGAGTTGAGCCTGAGCCGGACAATGCATAGAACGACCGAGACGATCCCGATGAGCAGCACGGGAGCCCAGGCATGCGCCACTTGCTGCGCGTGCAGCAGGGCGAAAGGAAGACTAGTAAACAATACGGAAACTGGCACCCCCACCCACAGGGCCGTGCGGGGCGGAAGCGAGCCATATGTGGAAAACCACCGAAACACATTGAGGAACCCGGGCAGAATGAATCCGCGAAAGAACATCTCTTCAAACAACGGTGCCCCCGTAATACCGAACACAAACATCAGCCATGCGCCTGTAGGTGACTGCATGATGTCGGCCAGGATCGGCGGGTCTTTCGGCATGGGCAGCCGCGAGCCAAGCACTCCAATGCCGAAACCGCACGCGAGCCCCAGCAGCAGCAGCCGGCCGAAGTACCGTGAAGCAGCGCGGCTGTTCCAATGAAGACCCACCGCGAAAGGCTGCTGCCACAATCCCCGAAACAGCGGAACAGCCGCAAGCAAAACCAGTCCGTACCCCACAGTTTCGATCGGAATCAGCCAGCGCGGATCCTGGTCGCTCTTAAGCGCTGCGGCGGTTTCGCGAAAACCTCCCCCGCCGTACACGTGGAGGTGGGCGATGGCGAATGTAAAGACCAGCGGGGTGACGACCATGGCGAATAGAACAGTGAGCAAAAGCAACAACAAGGCGTGACCCAGGTTCGGGCCGATTTCAGCGAGGCCGGGAGCAACGCTTGAAGGTTCAGGGGCGATTGGATTGGGCGCAGCAGGTTCGAGCGCGCTCAATGCACGGTCTCCTTTTTACGCCGCTTGCCGACCGGGGTTGACGGCTCTTCCACGGCAGTCGTCTCTGCCCCGATGTAGCGCTTCAGAAACGCGCCCGTATGCGACTCCGCCACTGCCGCGACCTGCGCGGGGGTGCCTTCGGCGACAATGGCGCCGCCGCCCTCGCCGCCCTCCGGTCCCATGTCCACAATCCAATCCGCGTTGCGGATCACGTCCAAATTGTGCTCGATGATCAACACGGTATTCCCTAGATCGACAAGTTTGTGCAGAACTTCAAGCAGCTTGCGGACATCGTCGAAATGCAGTCCAGTGGTGGGTTCATCGAGCAGGTACAGCGTTTTGCCGGTCTGCCGCTTCGACAACTCCCGTGCCAGCTTCATCCGCTGCGCCTCGCCGCCGGACAGCGTTGTGGCGGCTTGGCCGAGGTGAATGTAGCCCAGGCCTACATCGACCAGCGTTTGCAGTTTTTGACGCACCTGCGGGATGTCCGCGAGCACCGGCAGCGCATCCGCGATCGACATTTCGAGGATGTCGGCGACCGAATGGCCGTTGAAGCACACCGACAAGGTTTCCTGGTTGTAGCGGCGTCCGTTGCAAATGTCGCACAACACGTAAACATCGGGGAGGAAATTCATTTCGACGCGCTTTTGCCCGTCGCCCTGGCAGGCTTCGCAGCGGCCGCCGGAGACGTTGAAGGAAAACCGCCCCGGCTTGTAGCCGCGCTCGCGTGACTCGGGCAGCATGGCGAACAGGTCGCGGATGGCCGTGAACACGCCCGTGTACGTCGCCGGATTCGACCGGGGCGTGCGCCCGATGGGGGACTGATCGATGCGCACCGCTTTGTCGATCTGCTCGAAGCCCTTGATGCGCGTGTGTTTTCCCGGCTCCTCGCGCGAGCCGTACAGCTCCTTTGCGAGCGCGCGATAGAGTGTGTCGTTGACCAGGGTACTTTTGCCCGAACCTGAAACGCCGGTGATCACCGACATGACTCCGAGCGGGATTTTCGCGGTCACGTTCTGCAGGTTGTGACTGCGCGCGCCTTCCACCGTGATCCACTTGCCGGACAGGGGCCGCGGTGCTTCGCGGTGCATGATGTCGGTTTGTCCGGACAGGTAGCGTCCGGTAAGCGAGTCAGGGGCAGCCATGACCTCGGCCGGCGTACCCTGCGCGATGACGTAGCCGCCCAGCTTGCCCGCGCCGGGGCCTAGATCGAGCACATAGTCTGCGTGGCGGATCGTGTCCTCGTCGTGCTCCACCACCAGAACCGTATTACCCAGGTCGCGCAAAGCCTCCAGCGCCGCAATCAAGCGCATGTTGTCGCGCTGGTGGAGCCCGATGGAAGGCTCATCGAGCACGTACAGCACACCGCGCAGACGCGAACCAATCTGCGTAGCCAGCCGAATACGCTGGCCCTCGCCGCCCGATAGCGTGGCCGCGCTGCGGTCGAGCGACAGGTACGAAAGTCCGACCGCGTTCAGAAACTCCAGGCGCTCCACCACCTCGCGCCGCAAACGTTCGGCGATCATGGCATCGCGCGATGAAAAAGCAAGCGAGCGTGCCGCATCCAGCGCCCGGTGCAGCGGCATTTCCGTGTACTCGGCAATGGACAGGTCCCCGACCTTGACCGCCAGGGACTCAGGCCGCAGCCGCCGCCCTTTGCATTTTGAGCAAGGGGTGGCGGACATGTAACCCATCATCCATTCGCGGTAGGTTTCCGAGCGGGTTTCTTCCAGCGACTCGCGCAGCCACTGAAGAATGCCGTGAAACCCGGTACGCGGGCCTTCTCCTTTTTCCGGCCCATGGAGGAGGAGATCCTGGTGTTTCTTGCTTAACTGCTCAAAGGGCTGCTTCAAGTCAATCTTGTACTTGGCCGCCGCGAGCGCGATCAGTTTCTGGAGATATTGCGAGCCCGCGCCCGGCCCCAGAGCGCCGTCAAGCAGCGGCTTGCTCCAATCGGTAATGACCTTTGCGGGGTCGAAGTCGTAGATCGACCCGAGCCCATGGCAGCCCGCGCATGCGCCGTAGGTGCTGTTGAACGAGAACGAGCGCGGCTCGAGCTTCGGCACATCGAGCCCACAATTGGGGCAGGACATCGAGGAGGAATACAGCTGTTCCTGTCCTCCGTCGCTGCCGTGGACCTGGATCAGCACCAGCCCGTTCGCCATCTGCAGTGCTTTTGCGATGGAGCCTTCAAGCCGCTTGCGGTCGAGATCCGGCTTCAGCACCAAGCGGTCCACCGCGGCCTCAATGGTGTGGTTTTTGCGCCGTTCAAGCGCAATCGGCTCCGACAGGTCCCGCATGTCGCCGTCGATCCGTGCGCGGAAACCCTGGCCGTCCAACTGGTCCAGCAATTCTTTGAACTCGCCCTTGCGGCCCCGCACCACCGGCGCAAAGATCGTCACGCGCTCGCCCGGCGCAAGCGCAAGCACGCGCTCGGTGATCTGCTCCAGCGACTGCCGCGCGATGGGCAAACCGCAGTTGGGGCAGTGCGGCACGCCGACCGAGGCATACAGGAGACGCAGGTAATCGTAGATTTCCGTGATGGTGCCAACAGTGGAGCGGGGCGAGCGGTTGGTGGTCTTTTGCTCAATAGAGATTGCCGGGCTCAGACCCTCGATCGAGTCCACATCGGGCCGCTCCAGCTGATCTAAAAACTGCCGGGCGTAAGCGGAGAGGGTTTCGACGTAGCGCCGCTGCCCTTCGGCGTAGATCGTGTCGAAAGCAAGCGAACTTTTCCCCGAACCCGACAGGCCCGTAACCACGGTGAGGGTATTGCGGGGGATCCGCACGTGGATGTCGCGCAAGTTGTGCTGCCGCGCGCCGCGGACGGAGATATGAGTGATTGCCATGGGTGCAGTTAGGAGATGCCGGGCCGGGCGAAACGGTGCCTGCGCAGATACCTCCACCAGAGTATTTCGCCATGGAACGCGGGTCAAACCGGCTTCGGTCTGCAACAATCAAAATGAAGACGGAGCTTTCGAGCCGCACACAAGCATCACACCATCAGGGAGTCCGGAATGGACATGCAGGACATGATCAACGCAGTTATGCTGGTTTGCGCTATTGTTGCTTCACTTGCTTTTGGAGTTCTTGCCGCTCATGCCCTTTGCCGCGGTGCGTTTGGGCTGCTTCGTATGCATGCGACGACCGTGGCGAACGAGCGCCTCGAAAAAGCTTCGGTAACTTCCTAAGCTATTCCCGCCGCAGCGGGCGGGGATATTTCTCCTCAAACACTACCCGGCTCATGCTAAACCGGCCGCTTGTGGCTTTCGCCGATTTTTGCGCATGGCCCATGGCCAGCAGCGCCACAGGCTCCCAGCTCAACGGCAGTGCAAGCGCCGCGCGCACCTTTTCGGTATCGAAGCCTTCCATGGGGGCCGTGTTGTAGCCGAGCGACTCCGCCGCCCACATCATGGTTGCGAACGCCATTGCGACCTGCCGGTTGAGCCAGGCGCTCAGGTTCGGGTGCTCGCGTAGATACACCGGTACACTGCTGCGCATTTGCTCGAGAAAACTTTCCGGAACACCGGCGTCGCGGCCCAGGCGCAGCATTTCCTCAAGATCGCCATTCCGCCAGCCGTCCGCATCGCCCGATGCCACGATCACCACCGGTGCTTCTTCCACCTTGGCTTGGTTGAAACAGGCCGCGCGCAGCTTGCGCTTGGTTTCCGGAGTTTGCACCACAACAAAACGCCAGGGTTGCAGATTATAGCTGCTCGGGGCCTGGAGGCCGGCCATCAGGATTGCCTGCAGGTCTTCTTCAGGCACGGGTGTATCGGCGAACGACGGTGTGGAGCGCCGCTCCGCCACCACCTGTAAAAACGGCCTGTCCGCCCGGTCGTCCATGGTTAAGGTGCGATGGCGCTCATGGGCTGTTCAACCGCAAAAGTCTGCCCGCCCGGCGTGGTCTCATACACCCACAAACCATGAAAGTTGGCGCGGAGGTCAGGGTGCTGCTTCAGCAGCGCCGTCATCAGGGTCAAGGCGTCCTTGCGGGCTGCCACGGGGTCGGCAACGCTCGGGACTTGAGCGTCTACGCGCAAGTCGAGCGCGCCGAGCGTCGCATCCGCGCGAAGACCCGTCACCGCAAAGGTTTGTTCGCCCGCCGGTACGGGCATGGGCTTCGCGCCGGGCAGGCCTTCCGGCTCGGAGGCCGCGGTTTCCCGGCTCAGCTTTTGGAGATTGTTGCTGGTGAAAAGATCACCGGGGCGCGACAGGTAGTCGGCGGTCTGCTCGTAAAAGAAGGCGCTCCATCGCTCGCCCTTGGCCTTCATCGTGCGGGCCTGTTGCCAATACCAAACGCCCGGGTGCCCGGCCATGGTCAGCTGCCGCGCGGAAAAGCCCGCCAACTGCCATTTCGCCGGGGTGCTTCCGGTATTTTGGAGGATCATTGCGAACTGCTGCGGGTCCTTGATGCCCGTTGCATGCAGCAGCGCCAGGGCGTACTCGCCTTTCGGCAGCTCGCCGAGGGTCACGGTCACCAGCAGGGGCGAACCGGCAACGCTGCAAAAGAACTGCACATCCTCCTGCGCGCCCGTCAGGTCGCCTGCATGGAGCCCATACAGGTTTTCGACGGTCAGCGTCGCCCCCTGAAGCGTGGGCGCAAGCTGCGTGACCGTTCCGGCGATGCCGTCAAAGCTGCCCGCGACCGAAGGGATGGTATTTGCGCGAAGAGCGGAGGCATCACCGCGCAGCACGTCGCCCCCCAGTTGGTGGGCAGCGTCGAACAGTGCTGCACGTTCCGCGCCGCTCATGGCCGCTCCGGGGGTACAACTCACCGCGTGAGCGCGGGGGGCCAAAAGGAGCAGGGCGGCAAGCAGGGCTGGGTGGAACCTCAGAATCTTCATGGGAGCGGCTCATATGCGCCTGCCTGATTCCCAACAGGCGCGCTGCTAGTCTAGTACATAAGCAGTATCGCTCGGGGAGGCAGCTTTGCGCATGCGCAATCGAAATTGGTTTGTTGCGGGCATTCTTCTGACTGCGCCGGCGCTATGGGCCCAGGGAGCGTCCTCCCTGCTCGATCAGCCCGCGGCCGCACCCGTGCTCACCTATGCGGGCGGTATGCTGACGATCCAGGCCGCGAACAGCAGCCTTCGCGCTATTCTCGACGCTATGCGCGACCGCACCGGCGTCACGGTGCAGGGCTTGGCGAAGGACGAACGCATCTTCGGCGTGTACGGTCCCGGCAACCCGCAGGAGGTTCTGTCCGCGCTGCTGGACGACTCGGGGTACAACGTGCTCATCTCCGGACGCAAACCCGACGGCTCACCCCGCGAGATCGTCCTGAGCACACGCTCAGCCTCCGCACCTTCCGCGCAAACGGCCGCGAATACGCAATCCGCGCAGGAGGATGACGACAGCGAAGCGGGGGAACAAGCGCCGCCTCCGCCGCAGCAGGGATTTTTCGGGATGGCCCAAGGGCAGGTAGGCCCCGGAGCTCCTGTTCAGCCGTCGAACGGGCAGCCGAACACCCCACAAAACGGACAGCCTCAGCCGGTCAGGACACCCCAGCAAATGCTGGAAGAGCTGCAGCGCATGCGCCAAACACAGCAGCCGCAGCAGCCCCAACAGCAATAAGCTGTTCTCGTTTCACCGCTGTGTTTGCAAAGGCCGTGTTGAAAGAAGGGTCATCCTGAGGAGTGAAGCGACGAAGGACCTGCTCTTTTCCATAGTGCAAATTAAAGCAGATCCTTCCCTACGTTCAGGATGACCCAAAATTTGTAGGAGGAAGCTCCTCGCGTACTTCTTCAGGGCGCACTGACAGGTGTGAGCACAGGCCAATCGTCCTGCCAGTCGACCCGCTCCACCCACAGATCCAGCGCACCGTTTTCCGAGCGATGGAGCGCGTGGAAGGTGATCAGCGTTTCCGACCCATCCGGGCTTTGCCATAGCGACCCACCCCCCGGCGCGAGCCAGTTCGCGTCGCTGGTCAACAACACAGTGCCGCCGCCCTCAAGCATGCTGCCGCCGTCCTGGGCGACAAACGGACCGTGTACGCTCCGCGACCGGCCCACGATTTGCTGGTAGGTGTCGCCCTCAATGGGAAGAACACAGCAGATGCCCGTCGAAGCGAACAGGTAGTACCAGCCGTTGTGGGCCACCATCGCCGCGCCCTCAATTGCGCCGTTCAGCGACGCGGGCTGCGCGGCAAGGTGATAGCGCGTGCCGATCGGCTTGCCTGTCTCCGGATCGATTTCCTGCTGGTAGATGCCGCTCCAAAATGAGCCGTAGGTGAGCCAGACTTGCCCGCCGTCGACGAGGATATTGGGGTCGATCGCATTGAAGTCGTCGCCCGGTTCCGAGGCAAAGACCAGCCCCTGATCGTGCCAGCCATAGCGCCCGTCGCTCGGGTCGAGCGTGGCATTCGTTGCCAAACCGATCGCCGAATGCTGCGAACCGAGCGAGGAAACCGAATAGTACAGGTGGTATTGCCCGTTGAAGAAGGAAATATCCGGTGCCCACAGTCCCACGGCAGAGGGATAATTCACGCTTACCCAGGAGGGAAGCGCCGGGAACACACTGCCGCAGGGCTGCCAGGTGAGCAGATCGGCAGAGCAGCGCTGCTGGAGCGAGGTTTTGGCGTTGAGAAACGGCAGGTCGGTCGTGTATGCGATCCAGGTACCATCCCCTTTGCGCGCGAGGCTGGGATCGTGCACCGGGACGATGTCGCCGGTCAGCGGGTCGTTCGCAGGCAGAACAGCGCCGGTGGAAACCGGGCTCAGGATGGCATTGCCGGTCGTGGGCGGTACGGCGGTGCGGACAGCCCGCGAGCAGCTGCCGAGAACCGCAAGCAGCAACACCGCCGACACGAACTGGATATACGCGGGCTTACTCAACTTTCCACCGATACATTTCCGGCTGCGTGAGGCCGAAGTGGTGGAGGACGCGGAAGCAATATTGCCGCGCCATCTCGGTCGAGTCGAGAGGCACGTTGTAAAACGCGGGAATAACGGGAAAGATCACTGCGCCAGCATCTGCCGCCAGCATCATGTTGCGCAAGTGAATTTTGTTGAATGGTGTTTCCCGTACCGACAGAATCAGCGGCCTCCCTTCTTTGAGGCAGACGTCGGCGGCCCGGGTGATGAGGTTTTGTGCAAGACCATGGGCGATGCCCGCAAGCGTGCCCATACTGCACGGCAGCACGATCATGCCCGCGGAAGGGAAGCTGCCGCTGGCGATACTCGCGCCGATGTCGCCCTCGTGGAGCAGTTCGATTTTGCGCGAGGGTGCGCCCAGCAGCTTCTCAACAAGCGCGCTGCGGCCGCTGAAGCCGAGCTCCTCGGCCATCACGCGCAGGGAGTTTTCACTCGGCACGCACTGCACGCGCTCCACGCGGTCGTCGTGCTCAAGCGCGAGTAAAAGCTGCTGAGCGAAAACGGACCCGCTCGCCCCGGTGATGGCAACCGTGATGTTCACGCGGGCAAAACGCGGGCAAAGATTGCATCGACATTGCCGAGCTGTCGATGAAGATCGAACGTCCGCTCCAACTTGTCGGGGGACAGCCGGGATGTAATTGCCGGGTCTCCCCCGACCAGCTCGCGAAACACCAAATCTTCCTTCCAGGCCCGCATGGAATGCCCCTGCACAAGCCGGTACGCGTCTTCGCGCGACATGCCCGATTCGGCTAAATCGAGCAGCAACTGACCTGAGAAGATCAGGCCGCCCGTGCTTTCGAGATTGCGCAGCATACGTTTGGGGTACACGAGCAAATTTTCGATCAGCCCGGTGGTTTTTGCCAGCATGTAGTCGAGCAGGATCGTCGAGTCGGGGAGGATGATGCGCTCAACGGAGGAGTGAGAAATATCCCGCTCGTGCCACAGCGGAATATTCTCATAGGCGGCCTGCGCGTTGGCCCGCACGACGCGCGCCAGGCCTGAAATCTGCTCGGAGGTGATGGGGTTGCGCTTGTGCGGCATCGCGGACGAGCCTTTTTGCTTTTCCGAGAAAAACTCCTCCGCCTCACGGACTTCGCTGCGTTGTAGGTGCCGCACTTCGGTCGCGATCTTGTCGAGTGTGCTTGCGATGATGGCCAGCGTGGAAATGTAGTGCGCGTGGCGGTCGCGCTGGATCACCTGCGTCGCGACGGGGGCAGGTTCAAGACCGAGCTTCGCGCAAATCGCTTCCTCGTTCTCCGGCTTCAGGTGTCCGAAAGTGCCGACCGCGCCCGACAGTTTGCCGACGCGCATCCCTTCGGCGGCTGCGTCGAAGCGGGCGAGATTGCGCTCGGTTTCCGCGTACCAGTTCAACAGCTTGAGTCCGAAGGTGGTGGGCTCGGCATGCACGCCGTGGGTGCGTCCGATTACCGGGGTATGTTTGAACTCGAGCGCGCGCTTGCGCAGAATCGCTGCCAGCGCGGCAAGGCCGTCGCGCAGGATGGCAGACGCTTCCTTTACCTGCAAAGCCTGGGCCGTGTCGACGACGTCATTCGACGTGAGCCCGTAGTGAAGCCAGCGGGCTTCGGGGCCGATGGCTTCGGCGACCGCGGTGGTAAAGGCAATGACATCGTGCTTGACCTCGGCCTCGATCGCCTCTATGCGCGCAAGATCGAATCCGCCGCGCTCGCGGATCGCCGCGGCGGCTTCCGCGGGCACCACGCCCGCTTCGGCCAGGGCCTCGCTGGCCGCAACCTCCACGCGTAGCCAGCAGCGGTATTTGTTTTCGTCGGTCCAGATCGCTCCCATGGCGGGGCGGGTGTAGCGTTTGATCAACTTTGCAGTTCCTTCCAGTCGCGAAATCGATTGTAGCGGTTTGCCCGCATCTAATGGCCGGTGAACCAATAATCGGAGCGCAACAGCATGGATGAATTAGTAACGGTAGGGCATTTCCCGGAGCCGCTGGAAGCGGCAATGGCGCGGGGTCGGCTGGAGTCCGCCGGGATTCAGGTATTTATGTCCGGCGGAAACGCGGCGATTCTTGAGCCTGGCTTAGGGCCGCTGCTCCTACAGGTGCCGGCCGCGGAAGAAGCCGATGCCTTGGCCATTTTGGCCGATGCCGGGCGGGAGCTTTCAGAGGCTCAGGCGGATGTGGTGATTCATCCGGAGGAGCTGCCGTAAAACCATCCGACGGATGCTCCATTAAGAGGGTCATCCTCAAAAGCGAGGAATCTGCTTGTTTATGCCCGGGGACAAAGAGCAGGTCCTTCACTTCGTTCAGGATGACCCTTTTACTCTTACAGACTTGATCGAAAACTACGTCTGGGTCAGGTGCTACTCAGCCACACCGAAGCGTTCGCTCATCTCCTCATGCAGAAAACCCTGGCCGGGCCGGTAGGGCTGCACCCATTCGCCGTCAATGACGAACTGTGGAATCGCCCGTTTCCCTACCTGGCGCACAACCTCATCGGCTGCCCCGGGCGTCCGTTCGATGTCGATCTCGCGATAGGCAATTTTGTGTTTATCGAGGAAGCGCTTGGCTTCACGGCAGTCGCGGCACCACGCCGCAGTGTAAACGAGCAGGTCCATATCTCTATCGATCATACCCGGTCAGGGCTTTGCCCGGCGCTGTTGGAAGAACAACCGCAGGAGCTCTCGGGCAGCTTCCGCCAGAACTCCACTCTCAGCGGGAACCCGGTGGTTCAGCTGGGGATGATTGAGCACTGCGAGCACCGACCCGGCGGCACCCGCTTTCGGATCCGGCGCGGCGTACACGAGGCGGGTGAGCCGCGCATGGATCATCGCGCCCGCGCACATAGTGCAGGGCTCAAGAGTGCAGTAGAGCGTGCAGCCCACGAGGCGGTAGTTGCCCAGGGCAAGCCCGGCCGCACGCAGCGCGACTACCTCGGCGTGGGCGGTAGGATCGTTGTCGCGCAGCACCCGGTTCTGCCCGGATGCGATGAGTCGGTCGCCATGAAAGATTACAGCTCCGACCGGCACCTCGCCTGCTTCCGCCGCCTGCCGCGCCTCCGTGAGCGCTATGTGCATGCGCTCGGCATCCACCGGGTCAGCCGGCAGAGACCGCCTCTTCCATCGACGGGCGGGCAGGCGGGCGCGCCTCGATCCAGCGCCGAAATACGCCGATCAGCTCTTCCACATCCACGCCTTCGCCTTCAAAGCGCTGCCCGTTGAGCGCGCAGCGCAGCCATGGGCCGTCCATGGCGCGCACGGCCATGCTGCGGGGAGCCGCCCCTGCCGCATCCGTGCCGCGCAGCTCGATGCACAGGCGCCAGCCTGTTTGTTCATGCGGTTGGAGCAGCATGCCTTGCTCCTGCTCCCACCGGCCGTTGCATTGTTGTCCGTACCACGTCCCCAGCCATTCCAAATCGTCGATTGCCACGGCCTCTATGTGCCTTTTTGTGCGGCGGGCTGCTGCTGCGTCATGCAATGCAGCGCGCCGAGACCCCAGATAAAGTCGCCGCAATGGATGCCCTGAACGGTGTGCCGAGGAAAAACTTCGGCCAGCGTCGTGAGCGCGATGCGGTCGCGGGGGTCGTTGAATGTTGGCACGAGAACGAGCTCGTTTGCAATGTAGAAGTTGGCGTAGCTCGCGGGCAGGCGCTGCCCTTCAAACACAACCGGCGCGGGGCAGGGCAGCGCAATCACCTCGAAAGGCTTGCCTTCCTTGTTGCGCGCGTCATGGAGTCGATCCAGATTTTCAGCCAGCGGCAGGTGGTTTTCATCGGACGGATCCGGCTCGACGACGGTCACGATGGTGTTGCGGTCTACAAATCGGGTGATGTCGTCCACATGGCCATGGGTGTCGTCGCCGGCGATGCCACGGTTCAGCCAGATCACCTGGTCCATGCCGAGATATTTATGGAAAACCTGCTCCAGTTGCTCGCGGCTCAGGCCCGGGTTGCGCGCTTGCACGTCGCTCAGCAGGCACTCCTCGGTGGTCAACAGCACGCCTTCACCGTTTGTGTCGATCGAGCCGCCTTCCAGCACGACCCTGTGGCCGCCTACGGAGGGCTGCCATGCGGGTACCCGCAGCAGTTCGGCTGCTTTGGCGGGTAAAGCATCGTCTTTTTGCCAGTCGGGGTACTTGGCCCAGGCGTTGAAGCGCCAGTCGGTGATGCCCAGCGCGCCTGCGTTGTCCTGCACAAAGATCGGGCCGGAGTCGCGCGTCCAGATCCGATTGGTCGGCCAGTGATGGAATCGGATGGATGCAAGGTCGGCTCCCGCGCGCCCCAGCAGCGCGCGCGCTCGCTTCTCCGCGGCTTGGTCGTTCACTAAAATCTCGACGCGCTCCACACGCGCAAGCGCCCGCACGATCTCGCAAAACACCCAGGGAATGGGCTGGAACCGTCCCGGCCAGTCCTGGGGATTGTACGGCCAGGCGATCCAGGTCGCCTCGTGCGGAGCCCACTCGGCCGGCATGCGGAACCCGCGTTCGCGCGGGGTCATTGTCCGTCCCCATCTAAAAATCGGCGGACGATGGGTTGGTACGCATCGATGCGGCGGTCGCGCAGGAAGGGCCAGTTGCGCCGCTGCTCTTCAAGGCTCGCTGGATTGACCTCCGCGAGCAGGATTTCCTCGCGGTCGTGCGAGGCCTGCGCGATCACCCGCCCGAAAGGGTCAGCAATAAACGAGCCGCCCCAGAACTCAAGTCCCGGGCCTTCCACGCGGTTGCCGCGAATATCGCCATGCTCGAGGCCGACCCGGTTTGGCGCGGCTACATACACACCATTCGCGATGGCATGGGCACGCTGGATCGTCTGCCAGGCATCGTACTGCGCGGGACCGTGCTCGGCCTTTTCGTAGGGATGCCAGCCGATGGCGGTCGGGTAAAACAGCACTTCCGCCCCCTGAAGCGCGGTGATGCGTGCGCCTTCCGGGTACCACTGGTCCCAGCAGACCAGTGTGCCCACGCGGCCCACGGGCGTGTCGCACGCCTTAAAGCCCAGGTCGCCCGGCGTGAAGTAAAACTTTTCGTAGTACAGCGGGTCGTCGGGAATGTGCATTTTGCGGTACATGCCGGGGGCTGCGCCATCCGGACGGAGCGTCACGGCTGTGTTGTGGTACAGCCCCGCGGCGCGCCGCTCAAAGAGCGATGCAATCACGGTGACATTCAAATCGCGCGCGAGCTCGCCCAGGCGTAGGGTGCTCGGACCGGGGATCGGCTCCGCCAGATCGAAGAGAGCAATGTCTTCGCGCTGGCAAAAGTATTGCGTCCGAAACAGCTCCGGCAGGCAGATGACCTGCGCGCCTTGGCGGGCGGCCTTCCGTACCCATTCAGCGGCGCGGTCGAGGTTTTCCTCTGGATCCGGAGTGCAGTGCATCTGCACCAGGCCAATTTTAAAATTGTGGTTCGATGGCATACATGCTCCTCATAGTGGGCAGCAAATGAGTGCATCAGCTCATCCCTCGAGCAAAATAGGTCATCGCTGAGGGGCGAAGCGACGAAGGATCTGCTTTTCTGCCGTGCTTCATTAACTCAGCAGAGAAATCAAACCCTTCGCTCCACTCAGGATGACTCATTGTTCTATGGTCGTGCTTGGGCCGCTTTACTCAAAAATCAGGATCGCAGCGGCCAGCGTGGTCGTCCACAATCCGCGCTTGTCGCCTACAGCCGACTGCGTGACGTTCGCGGTGCGCACAATCTTGTCGGAGATTTTATAAGTCTCTTTCTTTTCGTCCCAGCTCGCGTCCGGGTCGAACTCCACGTCCAGCGTGGTTGCGAGCATTTCCGCTGCCAGTTCTTCCGCGTACTCGCCCGCCTGCTCCTCGGTTTCACCGAAGGAGTGGTGCTCGCTCAGGTAGCCATACGTGTTGCGGTCGGTCGGGATGGCGACGCCGATCGACGAAGTCACCAAGCGGTGCGGCTCCCGTGTTGAGTTCTCCGCGATGACCGCGAAGACAACCTCGCCCGGCGAGAGAAACTGTGTGCCTTCCTTGCGGCTGATCAGCTTGCAGTTCGGCGGAAAGATCGACGATACCCGGACCAGGTTTTGCGAAGCCACGCCGGCGTCGCGCAGTGCCATTTCAAACGACGTGAGCCGTTCTTTGTGCCGACCTACGCCCTTGGTCAGAAAAAGGCGCTTCGGGACCATACTTTTGCCCAATTGTTGTTCCTCCGGAAAGGGTGCTTGCGATGAAAAGTAGCACAACGGCGCGGCGAAGAACCGCACAGCCATATGAATGTTCGGCGATGCGTCCCCCTGCTGCCGGGGCACCAAACACAAACTCTTATCGTAATCGGTTTCCTGCCTTCGTGCGGGCGCGGAGCGCATCGTATGCTCGAAGACCAAAGGAGAATTGAGAATGGCAAGTGGAGTGACACTGGAGCAAGCGCGGCAGGTAATCGCGGCGGCGGAGAAGAAGGCCGGGGAGATCGGCCAGCCCATGAACGTGGCCGTGGTGGACGAGGGCGGCAACCTGCTGGCGTTTGAACGCATGGCCGGTGCGTGGCGCGGCTCGATCGACATCTCGATCAACAAGGCGTTCACCTCGCGCGCCTTTGATATTTCCACGAAAGACCTGGGCGCGAACTCGCAGCCGGGGCAGCAGTTTTTCGGCATTCACGCCTCAAACGGCGGCCGGATCATGATTTTTGCGGGCGGCCTGCCGCTGAAGCAGGACGGTGTGGTGGTGGGTGCAGTTGGAGTGAGCGGCGGCTCCGGCGAGCAGGACCAGCAGGTAGCGGAAGCGGGCGCGGCGGCGCTGGCCTCGTAAAACGGAGGAAAGCATGAAGCGGGAGCCCTTGAGCACGCTTGAATATTGGGGAGCCATCTCGGGCGGCGCAAGCCTGCTCGTTCTCGGTGCCGTCGCGGCGGCTGAACCTTTTGTCGCCGCGGAGGCTTATGGGATTCCGCTGTCCGATAAGCCGAGCGACATGTACCTGGTCGCGGCAGGGGTGCGCGACTTGTTCGCGGGCAGCGCCATCATCGCGTTCGCATTGATGCGGGACCGGCGCGCGCTGGGTACGGTGGTCGCGCTTACCTCGGTAATTGCCGCAGGCGACGCGATTCTGGCGGGCCGTCACAGCCCCCGACCGGCGCGCGTACTACCGACGCATTTGGCGGGGTTAGTGGCTTGCGTGGGTGCGTCGATCTTGCTGCTGCGGGACTGAGTCGCTGTTACCCTTTTTTGCTCGCGACTGATACGCCGTTATCCCTTCACGATAAGCGCAATCTAAAACGAAGGGTCATCCTGAACGAAGTGAAGGACCTGCTTTTGCTGCCAGTGCGGGCAAAAGCAGGTCCTTCGTCGCTTTGCTCCTCCGGATGACCCTGATTTTGTGATTGCAGCTTAGTTTTTACATACCGTTCGGAATGGCCATCCTTAGAAGCGCAAATCGGCTTCACGCGTTCCCGCGCAGCGCCACCAGCAGTTTCGCCGTCGTGACGGCCTGGCCCGCGTGGCGTTGCGTATGGTCGGCGAGGTGCACAAGCAGGCCGCCGAGTGTAGTGGGCAGTTGTTGCGAGCCCACGGCGCGCTTGCTTTCGAGTTGGTCGAGCGGCAATGCTCGAATGCGGCTTTCCGCCTCGCGCAGCGCACTTATGAACTCGGCCCGCGCTGCTTCGCGGGTCATGCCCGGCTCAAGCTCCACTTGCAAGGCTGCACGCTGGATCACGTTCAACTGCGAACCTTCGGCGTAGGTCAGCAGGCGGTCGAGTGAGTGGCCGATGTGCCGGACATGGAAGGCGAACGGCGTGAGGCCGAACGGTTGGGCGTGGATTTCTTCATCGGACAGCTCCGGCAGCCAATGCAGGACATTTTCTTCGGCGAGCTGGAGCGCATGGAGAACCCCGCGCGGGATCGCCGGGACGTCGGTGAGAGTGCCGCGCAGCCAGGGTTCGGGTTGTTGGGGCATAGCTATAAATGATGCGCGACGCGGAAGGCGCGCACCACGTCGGCGACATCCCGGTGCTCGCCGTCCACGGCTTCGTTCATCGCGCGCATGTCGTCGGCGGTGATTTTGTCGGCTAGGTCGGCCAGCGCGGGTCCGAGCTGCGGCCAGTGCGCAAGCGCGGCTGCCCGCAGGAGCGGCACCGCCTGGTAGGGCGGGAAGTAGTGCTTGTCGTCCGTCAGAATCTTCAACCCGCGCGCGGCGATCGGGCCGTCGGTTGAGTTGCCGGCGATGATGTCTACCTGGTGCGCCGCGAGTGCCCGGTAGAGCAGTCCCAGGTCCATGGTGCGCGGCGCACCCGCAAATCGCAGCCCATACGCTTGTTCCAGTCCGTGCAGGCCGTCGGGGCGCTCCTCGAATTCGTAACCCACCCCCAGCCGCCAGCCGGGCGCTTGCGCAACTGCTTGGGAAAGCGTCGTTGCCGGAGTTTGGTCCGGGCGCACGATCATGGCGAAGGTGTTCTCAAACCCAAGAGGCTCAGTGGCGATGATGTTGTAGCGCTGCTTGTACAGCTCGCGGACGCGGGCGAGTGACGCCGCCTGGTTCTGCGCGGGGTCGGCCATGCGCACGGGCGGCTGCTT
>CAXTKZ010000006.1:27919-49337 GCA_964244985.1 uncultured Acidobacteriaceae bacterium | reverse complement strand
AGTACATGCCCAACCGCCTCCAGGTACTCTTCGGTGACAGCCCCGTCCTGTGCGACGGCGCGATGGCCACCGTCCTGTATGACCGCGGCGTCTTCATCAACCGCTGCTACGACGAAATCAACCTCACCGACCCGGCGCTGATCCGCTCCATCCATGAGGAGTACCTGCAAGCTGGGGCGCAGCTCATTGAGGCCAACACCTACGGCGCGAACCGCTGCCGGCTCGGGCGCTTCGGCCTCGAAGACAAGCTCCGCGCCATCAACCAGGCCGGGCTCACCCTCGCGCGCGAAGCCGCCGCCCACCTGCACGATAAGCAGGCCTCCCGAGCGCACGTGGCCGCGTCGCTCGGCTCCCTCGGCGCGGAGCTCCCGCCCGAGGAGATCCGCGCTGTCTACGCAGAGCAGATTGCCGCACTCGTCGAAGGTCCTGCAACGCCTGACATTCTTATCTTCGAGACCATCGCCTCGCTTGCCGAAGCCGAGCAGGCCTTGCTTGCCGCCCGCGCCACCGCCCCGGACCTGCCCCTGGTCGCCATGGTCACGGTCGACGAGGAAGGCGTATGCCTCGACGGCACGCACCCAGAGCAGGCGGCAGCCCGGCTTGCCGCCTGGGGCGCGGACGGGGTCGGAGTGAATTGCGCAACCGGGCCCGCTGCGGTCTTGCGCGCAATCGAGGCCATGGCCGCTGGAGCCCACCTGCCGCTTTTTGCCATGCCGAATGCCGGGGTGCCTCGCGCTGTAGAAGGGCGCACGCTTTATCTCAGCTCCCCTGAGTACATGGGTTCATTCGCCCGCAAATACCTCCGGGCCGGGGTGCAGTTTGTCGGCGGCTGCTGCGGAACCACTCCCGCTCACACGCGGGGCATGCGGTCCATCCTGCGCGCGCACTCCGCCCAGCGCACGGCTGAGGTGTCCACCTCAGAAACCCCGCGTCCCATCGAAGGCGCGGTCGAGCCTCCGCCGCTTGAAAAGCGTTCGGCAGTGGGACGCCTGCTTGCACGGGGCGAGTTCCTGACTCTTGTGGAGATTGTTCCCCCGCGCGGCCCAGATACCATGAAAGAACTCGCCGGGGCCAGGCTGCTTGCCGCGGCGGGCGTCCATGCCATCAACATTCCCGACTCTCCCCGCGCCTCGGCCCGCATGTCGGCGCAGTCGCTCTGCATCCAGATTCAGCAACACGCGCAGATAGAAACGGTGCTGCACTACACCTGCCGTGACCGCAACCTGCTTTCGATTCAATCGGATCTGCTCGGTGCTTCGTCCATCGGTTTAAGGAATGTTCTCTGCCTCACCGGTGACCCACCCAAGCTCGGCAACTACCCCGACGCGACCGCGGTCTTCGATGTCGACGCGATCGGCCTTACTGGGATCGTTCACAAGCTGAACCAGGGCATCGACATCGGCGGCAACCCACTCGGGGTCTCGACCGGGTTCACGATCGCTGTCGCTGCCAACCCCGGCGTGCCGGATGTGGAGCACGAGCTGCGCCGTCTCGGCCGGAAAGCCGAAGCCGGAGCCGAGTATGTCATCACGCAGCCCGTCTTCGACCTGCATCTTCTGGAGACCTTTTTAGAGCGCATAGCCCAGTACCGGCTGCCGGTGATTGCGGGTATCTGGCCGCTCACTTCACTCCGCAACGCTGAGTTCATGCGCAACGACCTCTGCGTCGCTGTGCCGGACAACGTGATGCTCCGTATGGCGCGGGCTTCGGAGAAAAGCCCAGAGCACGCCCGCGCCGAAGGCATCCGCATCGCCCAGGAAATGCTGGCCGAAGCCCGCCCGATGGTGCAGGGTGTCGGTGCGAGCGCGCCGTTCGGGCGTTACCAGACAGCCATCGAAGCGCTGGCTGCCGTGCTGCCCACACCTTCCAAGGAGACCCTTCCATGAGCTTTCAACCCTTCACCCTTGAAACCGCCCGCCAAAAAGTTCGCGCCGCCGAAAACGTTTGGAACTCCCGCGAGCCGGAAAAAGCCGCTCGGAGCTATACCCCGGACAGCCAGTGGCGCAACCGGGATGAGTTCTTCGCGGGGCGCGAGGCGATCACTGCCTTTCTCCACCGCAAATGGCAGCGCGAGCACGAGTACCGCCTCATCAAGGAGCTTTGGGATTTTCACGAAAACCGCATCGCCGTGCGCTTCTGTTATGAGTCGCAGGATGCAGCCGGGCAGTGGTTTCGCTCCTACGGCAGTGAGCTTTGGGAGTTTGCGACGGAAGGCCCCGACACCGGCCTGATGCAGCGCCGCCTCGCCTCTATCAACGATTTGCCGATCACCGAGGGGGACCGACTTTTCCACTGGGCTCTGGGGCCGCGCCCCGAGGACCATCCTGGGCTGTCCGCGTTAGGCTTGTAACCATGGCCACCTTTGAAGAGAACGTCAAACAGCTTGAGACGATTGTCGCCCAGCTCGAACGCGGCGACCTGCCCCTTGAAGACTCCATCCGCTTGTTCGAGGACGGCATGCACCTATCGTCCTCGTGCAAGGAGCAGTTGGAAGCCGCTGAAGGGCGCGTGCAAATCCTGGTTCGGCAGCGCGACGGCTCGCATCAGGCTGAGCCGTTTCCGACCGCTAAATAGTCGTCCGTGCGCGGAACAGATACATCCTGCAACCGCGTTTGTACAAAATTGACAAGCTCTTGAGAGAGGTACTCGGGAGCCCTCACGGGAAACCGCGGTTTGCCTTCGAGCAATCGCCCGGAAACACCCTTCCATTGCGCCGTCATCTCGCGCTCCACCGCAATCACCGCATCCGCCCGGTCCAGAAATAAACGCGCTGAGTCCTTGAAGTCCGCCGTGCCCGCATCCAGCACGGTGAGGTACAGGTCCGGTTTGAGAAACTGCATGATCGAGTTCGACTCGATGATTGCGTTGTGCGATGCCGCCAGTTCCTTCCGCACCCGTGACATGGCCGACGCCAGCATACCAACTCGTGTCCGCACCCATAGGCTGCGTTCCGCGCCCGCGCGCAGGTAGCGTCCGCTGTCGGTGTGGGGGTCACCGTCCGGCCGCTCAGCGCTGATTGCAAGGGTATGCTCGTCGGTTTGGCAGTCGCAGGGCGCGCCGTCGGCAGTACAAAAACCGTGCCCGTATTGAGTGATCTTGAAGGCGGTCCAGTGCATCTCGGGGAGTGCGCGGATCAGCCCGGCCACGACCGAAGTTTTCCCGATATTGCGTGAGTGCCCGCCGATGACCACAACTGCCATGCGTTGGCCTAAGCCACTGATTCTTTTTGGCGGGCCCGGCGTTCGCCGCGAACTTCGGCCATTTCTTCTTTGAGTTTCTGCACGTCCTCGTAAGTTTCGAGGCGGCGGTCGATCCGATCAAAGCCGGCCTTCATATCGGCGCGCAGCTCCCGCAAGTCAGCGCGCAACTCAGCCATCGCAACCTCTTGTTCCTTTTGAGAAGCTTTAATATCCCTAAGCTCCGGGGCTGGAAAGTCTTGCACAAATTGCCGAAAATCTTTGAAAGATGAGTTTACTTCCAATTTGTCTGCCACATTTCCAGTATCGTCTCCTCTGAAAACCTCCGCAAGCGCAATCCTCACCCCCGCTTGCGCGCCAACCTCGCCAGTACCGCCAGCTCTTTCAGGTACTGCCTGATGGGCCGCGCCGGCGTCCCCCAGAACAGCAGTCCCGAGCCATCGATCCGTTTGTGCGACGGCACCCCGCACTGCGCTCCCAGCACCGCGCCGGGCCCGATCGTGACATGGTCCGCGATCCCGACCTGCCCCGCCACTACCGCATCCGCGCCGATTGTGCTCGATCCAGACACCCCGGTCTGCGCCGCGATCACGACATTGCTGCCCACGCTCACGTTATGTCCGATGTGCACCAGGTTGTCGAGCTTTGTCCCCCGCGCGATGCGCGTTTCTTCCAGCGCTCCGCGGTCGATCGTTGTGTTCGCGCCGATCTCGACATCATCCTCGATCACCAAACGCCCTTGCTGCGGGAACTGCACGTAGCCCCTCTCACCGCGCACATAGCCGAAGCCGTCCGACCCGAGCACCGCCCCCGCGTGCACCACCACGCGCGCGCCCAGCTCCACCCCCGGGTACAGCACAACGCGCGGGTAAATGCGGCATCCGGGGCCTAGCATGCAGCCCGCGCCAATCACCGCACCCGCGCCGATCCGCACCCCCTCACCCAGCCGCACGTCTTCCTCAATTACCGCGAAGGGTCCGACGGATGTCCCCGCCGGGACCACCACCCCTGCCGCGACCGATGCCGCCGCATGGACACCGGTACAGGCTTCCGGCACCCGCAACAGCTTTGCCGCGAGCGCAAAGGCGAGCTTGGGCTTCCTGACCAGCAAAACAGGAAGGGCAAGCTCCGGGCGCGCTGCACACAGCTCCTCTGTTGTCAAAACGGCAACAGCTCCGGCCGTTTGCGCGACCGCGAGCGCCCCATCGCTTTCCGCGAACAACAAGGAACCTGGTCCGCCTCTACGCGGACCCGCCACGCCGTTCACCCCTCGGGACGCAGCATGGGCCGGCTCTAAACGGGCACCAAGCGCCTCAGCCAACTCCCCTAACGTCATCTCTCGATTCCCCATCGTTCAGTACAGGGCAGGCTTGCCGGGCGGCCGCGTTTTCCAGCGCCGGTGCAGCCACAACCATTGGTCAGGATACGCCCGCACCACGCGCTCGATCGCCGCGGTACACCGGGCTGTATTTTCAATAGCATCCGCTTCGGAGTCGCCGGTGTGCTGCATGGCCAACTCCGGCCAAAAATGCAGGACGTACTTCCGCTCATCTGCGTGCCATAGGAGGCAGCCGGGCAGCACCGCGGCACCGGTTTTCGCCGCGACCCGCGCCAGCCCCGATGCCGTACACGCTGGCACGCCGAAGAACGGTACAAACACACCCTGCGGCGGCGTCATGTTCGTATCCATCAGGATGCCCACCGAGTGCCCCTGCCGCACCGCATGGAGCAGGCCGCGCGCAAAATCGTCCTTGTGCAGCACCCTGTTGCCATGGAGACACCGGATGCGGTTTACCCACGCATCCACGCGGGGGTTGTCGAGACGGCGGATCACCATGCTCATGGGGTGGCCAGTGAGCGAATGGTAATAGCTCGACAGCTCCCAGGCCCCCAGGTGCCCGGTCACGATCAACGCACCCTGACCTTTGGCGGCGGCGCGCTCCCAGTGTTCCAGCCCTTCGTAGCGGATGAGTCCACGCGTGTTTTGGGGCGTCCAGCGTCCCATCCGGCAAAACTCGGCCATCTGCCAGCCAAGATTGCGGTACATCCCGCGCAGAACAGCAGCGCGCCAGTTCCGACCACATTCCGGAAATGCCAGGAGGAGATTGCGCTCACCGGTCCGGCGCAGGCGCGGCAGCCCGAGGTAGACCATACGCCCCAGCAGAGCGCCAAGCGAACGGGCGACGGTATGCGGAAGCGCACCAATAAAGCCCGCCAGGCCCCGCACCGCCCAATATTCCAGCTGCTGCCGCAGTGCGTTCCCCTTTGCCAACCAGTGTAGCGAACGCAAAAACCGACTCCCTCGTCGGGAGCCGGTCGCTGTTTCCCCAACCACTTCAGCCCTGCGTCTGCGCCTGCTTGAAGTACTTCGCCACAGTCGACACAAAGGTCTGCGCCGCGGCAGGAGGCAGCACATTCCCTTTCAGGATCTGCTCAAACGGGTGCGGCTGCCCATAGAATGCCGTCGTATCGTCCGCATTCTCGTAAACGGCGACCCCATTCAAATCGATGCCCGCGAACAAACCTTTGGATCGCGACCAGGTCAGCAGCTCGGATTGCAGCTTCCAGTTGGTGGCCGCCTGTGCATCGCGCCCCACCGGGCCTGCCGCGGCATTCGCGTCCGCGCCGATCTTGAACTTGCTTTGCAGCAGGTCCTGGAATCCCTTATCGTTCACCGCGACCAGCACTAAATCCGTACCCGATCCGCCGATCTGGAAGCCCACGGAGCCGCCGGTCATCTTGATAAATGCGGGCGCACTCCATCCGTGACCGGTGCGGCAGGTCACCACACCCTGCCCATATTCCGCGCCGAAAATGAAAGCGCCTTTGATCAGGCCGGGGATCACACCCACACACGTTGCCTGCTGCAGCACAGAGGCCGGGATCTGCTTATCCGGCGTCGCCATGATCTCGTTCAGTGTTGCTGTCGCGTTTGAGAGCCGCTCGTCAATCTTGGCCTTGTCGCTGGCCGCCAACGCAGGAAGTGCCGCAACCGCCAAAGCGGCGATCGATACAAACTTTTTCATCATTCTTCTCCAGTTTCATAAGCAGGATAACAAGCTCGGATTGCAAGTAAGCCTGTTCCGTTCTTACGAACCCCCGAACGCGGCAACAGTAGCGAATCAGGCTGGACTGCGGGCTGACCCAGGGCGAAGAGTACAACAAGCAAAAAAGAGGGGTTGGTTGAGCAGTTTCCCGCTCTTCCAACCCCGTTCCCCAGATCTGCGTTGTTACTGATTACTTTGTATAACCATAGAGATCAGAGCGCAACATTACCATAGTGGTAGGGCTGTGGAAATCACAGTTTTGGAAGAACAATCCCCTGCTGTCCCTGGTATTTTCCGCGCCGGTCGGCGTAGCTCACTTCGCATGCCTCATCGGACTGAAAAAACAAAATCTGGCACAGCCCCTCATTGGCATAAACCTTTGCAGGTAATGGAGTTGTGTTTGAAATTTCAAGCGTGACGAAGCCCTCCCATTCCGGCTCAAACGGTGTGACATTGACGATGATGCCGCAGCGGGCGTAGGTCGATTTTCCAACGCAAATCGTCAGCACATCGCGTGGAATCCGAAAGTGCTCCACCGAACGCGCAAGCGCAAAAGAGTTGGGAGGAATGATGACCGACTCTGCCCGGACTGTGACGAACGAACGCTCGTCGAAGTTTTTGGGGTCGATCACGGCCGAGTTGACGTTGGTGAAAATCTTGAACTCGTCCGCCACGCGGAGATCGTACCCATAGGAAGAGACTCCATAGGAGATCACACCTTCCTTCACCTGTTTTTCACTGAAAGGGGCGATCATGCCGCGCTCCAGTGCCTGCGCGCGGATCCAGCGGTCACTTTTGATAGACATCGAACTCCGGCCGGGAGCTGCCTTATGGGGCAAACCGGCTTGTTTGGGATAGATCGCTTCGACTGTGCATCTTACGAGATGCCGCCCAGGTCCGCAAGGGCGGCGCACGAAGGAGCGGCGTCGGTCCGATGATCAAACAGGACATTGTGCAACAAGTCGTGGAACGGACAGGGCTACCGCGCAGCAAGGCTGAAAACGCCGTGGACACGATTTTTGAGCGGCTGAAGCAGGCCATGGCGGCGGGCGAGCGCATTGAGCTGCGCGGCTTCGGCGTTTTCAATGTGCGGCCCAGAAAAACCGGGATCGGACGGAATCCGCGCACGGGCACCGAGGTGACCATCTCGCCCGGCCGCGCTGTGCGGTTCAAGCCAGGAAAAGAGCTGCATCTGCTCGACTGATTTCCGCGTGGCTGAGAGTAGCCAGACTTACATCAGATTGGTCGCATCCACGTCCACGATGAGGTTGCGCCGTGGAATCGCTTCCCGTTCCGCGAAACCTAGCAGCTCCCGCAGAGCTCGATGGAGTGCCGCACGGGTTTCCGCCTTGAGCAGCAGGTGAAAGCGGTACACGCGTTTGATCCGCGACAGCGGAGCGGACGCCGGTCCCAGCACCCGCACGCCAGGCAGGTTTGTATCGCGGAGAAAACCGCCGATACGCCCCGCCCAGTCTGCGGCTTCCTCCAGTTTGGTACTGTGCAGCAGCACATTGGCGAGCACCGCGAAGGGCGGATAGTGCATGTACCGGCGCAGCTTCATTTCACGGTCGGCAAAAGCGGTGTAGTCGTGGGCCGCCGCACAAGCGATGGCGTAGTGCTCGGCATGGTAGGTCTGCACAAGCACCCGGCCCGGCAGATTGCCCCGCCCCGCACGCCCGGCAACCTGCGTCAATAGTTGGAACACCCGCTCGGACGCGCGAAAGTCCGGCAGCCCCAGCGCGTGGTCGCAGCCCACTACCCCCACCAGCGTCACTCCATGAATATCGTGCCCCTTGGCGATCATCTGGGTGCCCACCAGAAGATTGATCTCGCCCGCATGCAGCCGCCCGAGCAGCCGCTCCATGTCGTAGCGGCCGCGCACGGTGTCGCGGTCCATGCGCCCGATCCGCGCGCCGGGAAACAGCTCCTGCAGCCGCTCTTCGCCCTGCTGCGAGCCCGCGCCCAGGTAGTACAGGTGCTCCGACCCACAGTGCGGGCATACGTTCGGCACGCGTGTTTTGTAGCCGCAATAGTGGCACTCCAGGCGGTCACCCGCCTGCGCATGCTCACCGCCGGTGGCGGCCTTGTGCAGCGTCAACGCGATAGCGCAGTTTTCGCACTGCAGCTTTTCGCCGCACGCCCGGCACAATGCCGCGAACGAGTACCCGCGCCGATTGATGAGGATGATCGCCTGCTCGCCCCGGTCCAGCGCCGCCTGGGTTTCCTCAAGCAGAGAGCGCGCAAACAGCTGTTCCTGTCCGGTTTCGCGGAACTCCTGCCGCATATCGACCAGCTCCACCTCGGGCAGCGGTCGCCCGCCGACGCGCTCGCGGATCTGCACCAGCCGATAGCGCCCGCGCCCGGCATTGTGCCAGCTTTCCAGCGACGGCGTCGCCGAGCCCAACACCACCGCCGCCCCGCGCAGCTTGGCCCGCATTACCGCGACATCGCGTGCGTTGTAGCGCGGCAAATCCTCGCCCTTGTAGCTCCCGTCGTGCTCCTCATCCACCACCAGCAGCCCCAGGTCGCGCACCGGCGCAAACACCGCCGAGCGCGTTCCGACCACGACCCGCGCCTCTCCACGGCGAATCCGGTGCCACTGCTCCGCACGCTCTTCCGCAGTGAGCGCCGAGTGCAGCAGCGCCACCTCAGCGCCGAACGCTGCATGCAGCTGCCCCGCCATGGCGGGCGTCAGGCCGATCTCCGGCACCAGCAGCAGCGAGCCCCGCCCCGCATCGAGCGCCCGGCGCATCGCCTGGAGATACACGGCGGTCTTGCCCGAGCCGGTCACCCCGTGGAGCAGGATCGGCTCAAAGGTCTTGCGGTCCATGGCGCCGACAATCGCTCCGAGAGCCTCGGTCTGCGCCTCGTTCAATGCATGGAGGTGCGCGCCCGTCTGCCCCGCGCTGCCCATGTGGAAGGCCAGCGGGCGTTCTTCCAACAAAACCAAACCGCGCCGAGCCAGCGACGGCAGTGTCGAGTCCGGCACCTGTCCGCCACCTTGCGCGGAACGCTCCAGCAGCGCCCGCAGCTCGGGCATGGGCAGGGCCCCACCGGCCCCGGCCAGTTCCGCCAGCACGCGCTGCTGGTTTTCATTCAGCTTCGGCAAACGCGCTTCGGGTTGCAGAACCGCCCAGCGCACGGTGCGCGCAGCTTGCCGCCCGGTGGCTTCAGTCTCCCGAGCGAGCCACTTTTTGCGCAACATGCCGTCAAGCAATTCCCTTGACGCGCCGGTGGCTGTGCGCAAGCTCCCGATGCGCGCCGGCTCTCCACTTTGCAGGTAGTTCAGGACACTGTACTCCGCATCCTGCTCCGCCGGGCTCTTGCGCGAGCGCCGGGAGCTTCCCTGCTCCGCTCCGGTGTTGAGCGCGTGAAGGCCTGCCTCCGTGATGCGCAGCAGCACCCTTTTGCGCACCTCGGCGGTCAGCGGCAGCATGGTACGCAAAACCTCGCCCAGCGGTGCCAGGTAATAGCCCGCCAGCCACTCCCCCAGCTCCATCAGCTCCGGCGCGAGCACCGCCTCCGCGTCCAGCACGGCCAGCAGCGGCTTGGCTGCAACCGGCGGCGGCTCGCTGTGGACCCGTGTCACCACACCGCTCATTTTCTCGTTGCGGAACGGAACAAGAACGCGCGCGCCCACAACCGGCGCGTGGTCCGCGCACGCATAGGTCCACACGCGAAATAACGGCACGGGCAGCGCGACATCGCAATACAAAAACACTCTTTTGAGGCTAACAAACACAAAGGGCGGCCCCCGGAAGGGCCGCCCTTTGTGCGCTGCCGCCGCGTTACTTGCCGGCCGAAGGGGAAAAGATTGCCCCCATATTGAGCGAGCCGAACCCGGTGACCGGGTCCCAACCCTTCGTTACGGGGAGGGAGGAGTCGGTGCCGAAGCTCAGATCGTAGGTGCTGCCGCTCACCGTGCCGATATAAAGCGCGCTCAGAAACGGCGAGTTCGTTTCCGGCGCTGCTAAGGTTTCCGCCGAGTAAAGCGTGATCCCTTTCGCGTCGGCGATCCCGCCCAGCACGTTGAACTGCGTTGGAGGTGGAACGACATCGGCGATGTAGGGCGTGCCTGCGACCTGCGCGATCAACGGGGCCGCCTGACCGAGCGAGGCACCGAATCGTTGGTTGAGCAGGGCCCATTCCGCCGAAAAGATCGGTGATGCGAGGCTGGTGCCGCCCACCGACTCGATGTACTGGTTGCCGTCCGTTTCAGTAAAGACGAATTCCGCGGGGGTGTACGGGTCAGCCAACGCGGAAACGTCCGGCACCTGCCGGCCTGTTCCGCTCAGGGCGCTCTGGTATGCGGGCTTTTTGAAGTACACGCTGGTCCCGCCTCCCGCACCGGCATAAAAGCCCCGGTGTTGCGGCGGATCGTCGATCTTGGTTTTGGTGGACAGCCGGGTGATGTTGTTGCCCCAGCCGATCTGCACCACCGAGCCGTCCACCGGCGAAAACACATCGCTCGTGCCGCCGACGGCGGTCGCATAGGGTGAGCTTGCGGGGCTGCTGACGTCTACCTGCCCCATCTCGTCGGCAGCCATATCACCGCTGTCGCCCGACGAAAACTGGGTCGAGATGCCGAGAAAGGAAGCCAGCTCGCAAATTTCATCGTATGCGGTCAGCGACTGCGGATCGCTTTCGAGCTCGCCGAGACCGTAGCTGTTGGAGATGACGCTGCCCAACTGGTTTTCCACCGCATACAAAAGGGCAGCCTGCAGGTCGTCGTTGTTGTTGGTCGGCGCTGCGATCAGGACGATATTCGCGTCTGGGGCAATGGCGTGCGCCCATTCGACATCGAGCGTCGTTTCCCCGGCCCAGCCTGTGTCGGTTTTGGTGACCGGCGCGGGCGTCAGCACTTTAAAGTTCGGCTTAGGCAGATGGTAGAGCGAGTCGAACGCGGCAAGGTCGGCCTCGATTGTGGGCGAGCCGTAGGCATCGACGATGACGATCGTCTGTCCCTTACCGGTATAGCCCTGGCCGTACACGGTGTTCAGGCCGTACAGCCGGTACACATCCTGCGGCGAGTAACCGCACGGGCTCACCGTGCCGGGGGTGGTATTGCTCACGTTCGCTCCGTAGCGCAGGCCCTGGTAGGCGGCCTGCACCCCGGCGTTGATGAAGCTGTGGGTCTCCACTCCGTAAAAGCACTGCGCGGAGTAGAAAGCGCCCGCCGGCTGTGACGATTTCGGGAAAGGAACCTGGCCGATGGCCTTACCGGTTTGCGGGTCCACCGGGCGCAGGATGTACGGCTGCATGCCTTTGGTGCTCATCCCGGTCACGGCTTTCACCATCCCCGCCGCGCCGCCGGTGAGGGTGGGTGCCGTGGCAAGCGCGCCTACTACTTCTCCGTTTCTCGTGCGGAACTGGTTCACAGTGGTGTGGAAGGCGGCTTCGAAGTCGGATGTGTTTCCCTGCACCTTTACGGAAAAGTTATGGGCGTCAGCGTCCACGATGCTGAGATTGTGCGCCGCAAGCTCCTTTTTGACGCTTGCCATTTCCTCGGCCGTCGGGGCGAACTGCCGCAGCGCTTCCGACCCGGCAAACTTGTGATAATCGGCCGAACCGGCGGTGTACATGTCTTGAACGGCTGCGTCGAGCGCGGCCTTGTTGTGCAGGGGAAGCCACACGGTCCCGCTCATCGGCGCGGATGGGGCTTTGTGACCCAGGTTGACAGCGGAACGCTCGAGCGCTGGGGCGACCTGCCCGAAGGCAGCGCCGGCATACAAGGCAGACAAGAGGAGGGCGGCGGCAGCCGGACGGAGCCCGGCCCGCGAGGGGAGCGTGGAAACTTGCATGCAACACATCTCCTGAAGGGAACAAACAGATCGGTGTAGCTGACGCGACAATCGGGGCGAGCTGAACAGCGGGGCAGGCAAAGGTGCGGACGCAGAATGACGCAAAAAATGCGGCTCCTGTCTGGTGAGGGATGTATAACATACCCCCAGCGCCGAGCAAAAGGTTTTTACGCCGGAGGTCCCGTGGGGAGCACTGCAGCCCCGGACCGCCTCCAATCAGCCGAGCTCGCGCATGGCGAGCTGGAGATCGGCCCAGGCTTCCTTTTTTTGGCGCGGGTCGCGCAGCAGATACGCCGGGTGATAGGTCACGATTAATTTCGTCCCGAGGGCAGGGTGCACCCGTCCCCGCAGGGCGCTCAATGGGCTTTTCGCCCCAAGGAGGTAGGTTGCGGCGGTGGATCCGAGCGCCACGATCACCGCGGGCCTGACTACCCCGATTTGTTGCAGCAGGAATGGCGTGCAGGTGTTCGCTTCCACAGGCTCGGGCACACGATTGCCCGGCGGGCGGCACTTGACGATGTTGGCGATGTACACGTCCGAGCGTCCGAGGCCCATGGCAGTGATCATGTTGTTCAACAGCTGCCCGGCCTTGCCGATAAATGGAATGCCCTGCGCATCCTCATCCGCGCCGGGGCCTTCGCCTACGAACAAGAGCCGTGCATTAGGATCGCCGTCGCCGAAAACAATGGTGTGGCGGCCCGCGTATGCCAGCGGACAGCGGGTGCAGTCGCCTATCTCCTCACGGATATGCTCGAGCGCCCGGGCGCGAGCCTCGGGCGGTAAAGGCTCGCCGCTCGGCAGCACCGGCAGTGTCGAGGGGAGCTGCACGCGTTTAGGTGCTGTCACGACCTCGTGCTCCTGGGTTTCAAGGATTAGGGGAACTTCGGCGGGCGCTGGGATTTGCGGAGCCATCGGCAGTGCAGCTTGCACGGCGGGCTTCGAGACGGCAGCGTCCGCTTCAGGGACGGGTCGTCGAAACAGATCGTGGATGCCCAGATCGCGCAAAAACGAAACCCGAGCCCGCAGGGCCGCGACAGCCTCGGGCGATACAGCCTGTGCCATCTCAGCCTCTCGCGACGAAGCGACTCCCGGTTTCCATCTCCTGCACCACGGTTTGCGGACGCCGCAGCAGCAGCGATTCATCAAGGATGCAGTCGGCCAGGGCGCGCTTGGACATGGGCGAAAAGTCGATAGCGGTGCTGCGCGTCAGAAACGTCGCCGCATTGCTGTCTGAGTCGAACCCGAGCCCCACGCGCGAGACATCGTTGACCACAATGGCATCCGCGCCCTTGCGTACCAGCTTGTCGCGACCGCTCGCCAGGGGGTTCTCGGTTTCCGCGGCGAATCCGATAATCAGCATTCCCGGTCCGCGGCGCGCAACGATGTCGGCCAGAATGTCCTGGGTGGGCTCAAGCTCCAGCGTGAGCGGACCGGAACGGCGCAGCTTTTGCTCGGCCACGGCGCGCGGACGGTAATCCGCCACGGCAGCCGCCATGACGACCATGGAAGCCTCAGACAAGCGCGCAAGCACTGCATCTTGCATCTGCTCGGCGGTGGTGACGGGAACGAACTCGCACCCTCCCGGGGGACGCAATGCCGTGGGCGTGGACACAAGAATCACCCGCGCACCTCGATGCGCGGCGGCCTCGGCCAGTGCATAACCCATCTTTCCGCTGGAGCGGTTCCCCAGGAAGCGCACCGGATCGATCGCCTCGCGGGTGCCCCCGGCGGTGATCAGCACGGTTTCCCCGGTCATGTTTTCGCGGCGCTGCAAAGCTCCGAGAACGGCTTCAACGATGGTGGGGATTTCCGCAAGACGGCCCGGCCCGGTCATGCCGCAGGCCAGGGCTCCGCTTGTCGGCGCGACAATGCGCGCCCCACGCTCCCGCAGCAGTTCCACATTGCTCTGCACGGCCACGTGATTCCACATATGCACATTCATGGCTGGGGCCAACACCACGGGCGCGGTGGTCGCAAGGTACAGGGTGGAAAGAAAATCATCAGCCCGCCCGTGCGCAAAGGCCGACAGTGTGTCGGCGGAAGCAGGTGCAACCACGAGCGCATCGCTCGCCCGCGCGAGCTCGATGTGCTCCATCGGCGGCCCGTCCACGCTCCATAAATCCGTCACAACAGGGTGTCCGGACAGTGCGGCAAAGGTGAGCGGCTGCACAAACCGCTGCGCCCCCCCTGTCATCACCACCTGCACATCGAGCGCTTTCGCTTGTAAGGCCCGCAACAACTCGGCTGCTTTATAGGCGGCGATGCCGCCGGATACACCCAGGGTGATCTTCACGCGCAATCCTCAGCCATCAACGCGATTGTAACGTCAGCGGTCGGGGCGGCTCTGCAAAACCGGTACCCCAGCTCAGACGAAGCGCGGGATTTCCGGAGCGTCGAACCCGGGCTTGAGCACAGGAGTCTCACGCCGGATGTGCTGCACCATGCCGGCCTGGATCTCATGCTGGGCGATCTTTGAAGCTTTAGAGGAAGGCGTTGCAACCAGCGGCATCGATCCGTTTTGAAGTTGACGCGCGCGCCGGGCTGCCACGATAACGTATCGGAAGTTGCTGTCGAACTCATGCTCCAGTTTCATGAACTTTCCTCCTGAAAAGCATTACCCCGTTGCCGCCGGATCGATGTCGAAAGCCCGGAGAACCGGCTCCATCCGCATGCGTATGCCGTTCTGCCTGCACCCGGACGCAAGCGCTTCAAACCTCGGCATTTCCTGTTGCATGCTTCGGTCCAAACTGCCGCGCTTCGATCGTTCTACCGCCACAATAGCCGAAAGCTCCTCCACCGCGAGTTCCAAGACATCATTTATTAAGACGTACCCGTACCGGTGGTAACGTCCGATCTCGCTGCGAGCCTCCCTGAGCCGCCGCGCGATCACTTCGGCGTCGAGGCTGCCTTCAGCGCGGCTTCTGTTGCGCAGGCGCGCTTCAAGAATCGCCGGGGTCGGCGGCAGCACAAAGATACTGACAGCATCCGGCGAGCGCTCCCGCACCTGTTCGGCTCCCTGCACGTCGATATCGAGCAGCAAATCCTTGCCACTCGCCTTTGCATCGGCGAGTGACTGCCGCGCCGTACCGTAGAAGTTGCCGAACACATCGGCATATTCCAGGAACTCGTCACGGGCGATCATGCCCGTGAAGTCGGCTGCTGAGACAAAGTGGTACTCTCGCCCGCTCGCTTCAGATCCCCGCGGGGGGCGGGTGGTATACGAAATTGAGAAATCAAGGTCGGCCACCAAGGACCGGACTTGTGCCACCAGCGTCGACTTACCCGAGCCGGAGGGGGCCGAAATAATGAATAGAATGCCTGCCACGCTTCTCCTATGTTTGTAGGTTTAAGATTCGGGTCACTCTTAGCGGAGCAAAGGACCTGCTTTCCCTAGTGGGGCCGACACAAGCAAATATAGGAACCGCTGCTTCAACCTAAAAACGGGTCATCCTGAGTGAAGTGAAGGATCTGCTTTTGCTTGTATCGCGAACAAAAGCAGATCCTTCGTCGCTGCGCTCCTCTGGATGACCCCTTCTTGTGAACTAAAATCTCTCATACACCTTCCCAGGCAGACCCGACTTTCAGAACCAACACTCATGCAACATTTCGGCTCACACCTTTTCACTCCAGATTCTGCACCTGTTCGCGCAGCTTTTCGATCTCCGCCTTCATCAAGAGGCCCCCTTCGGTAATGCGCGCCGCGCCCCCGGTCGTGCCGGAGGTTTTCGACAGCAGCGTGTTGGCTTCCCGGTTCATCTCCTGCAAAAGAAAGTCGAGCTTTTTGCCCACCTCTCCGCCCCCATCCAGCAGCGCGCGGAAGTGCTCGATATGCGTCTGCATCCGCTGAAGTTCTTCCTCAACGTCACCCCGCTCCGCCAGCAGCGCCGCCTCTGTCAGTACGCGGTCTCGATCGAACGCACCTCCAAGCAGGGCTTGGAGCTTTACCGAAAGCCGCTGGCGATACGCTTCCTGCGCTTCCCCGCGCAGCCCGGCCACCTCAGCCACCAACGCGGCCAAATGGTGGAGGCTCACCCCAAGCAGCGCCGCGAGAGCCGCGCCTTCCCGCGCGCGCATCGCCTTGAGCGCCGCAAGGCCTTCAGCCAGCAGCAGCGGCACTTCCCGCGACAACGCCGCTTCCCCAGCCGCGCGCTCGTCCGCGGTGTCTCCCTCCCGTGTGCCCCCGTTTAAAAGCAGCAGGCCGGGCACAAGCGCCGCCCGGTTCAGGTCGGGCTCGGTTGCAAGCCCCAACTCCAGCGCCGCCGCGCGAAATCCAGTCACATATTCGCGCAGGGCGGACATGTCGAACCGCGGCGCGGGCCGATCGACATCCTTTTGTCGAAGCACCCGGTCCAACATCAGGGTGCACTCAACATGACCCCGGGCCAGTTCGCGTTTCAACTCCGCCCGCATCGCAGCCTCCATCCCCTCAGCGCCGGCGGGCAGTCGCAGTTGCAGGTCAAGAAACCTGTGATTGATGCTTTTCAGGGTGAGGGTCAAGGACGGGCCGTCACTCGCGCGTGACGTAACGCGGGCATAGCCGGTCATGGAATAAATGGAAGAAACAGCGGGCACGTCTCCGCTCAAGCCCGAACCTCCTCCGGGGTCATCCCGGCAAACTGTAATTGATACAAGCGTCGGTACGTCGGCGAGCGCCCAAGCAGCTCCTCGTGCGTGCCCACCGCCGCGATCCGTCCGCCCTCCATCACGGCGATGCGGGTTGCGCGCCGGACCGTTGAAAGCCGGTGCGCGATAACGACCACCGTGCGGCCCTGCATCAGGTTGCCGAGCGCGGGCTGCACCAGCGCCTCGCTTTCCGAGTCGAGCGCCGAGGTCGCTTCGTCGAGAATAAGGATGGGCGCGTTCTTCAGGAGAGCGCGCGCGATTGCGATCCTTTGGCGCTCACCGCCTGAAAGCCGGAAGCCCTTCTCCCCGATGGGCGTGTCGTACCCGTCCGGTAATCGTCCGATAAACTCATGCGCCAGCGCGGCACGGGCCGCTGCTTCCACTTGTGCGAGCGGCACATCGGGCTGGCCGTACGCGATGTTATTGCGGACCGTATCGTTGAACAACAGCGTTTCCTGGGTGACGGTACCGATTTGCTCGCGCAAAGACTGGAGCGTCACTCCGCGCAGGTCATGGCCGTCGATCAGGACGCGGCCGGCGGTTGCGTCGAAAAAGCGCGGAAGGAGATTGACCAGCGTCGATTTGCCAGCCCCGGAGGGCCCGACCAGCGCCACGACCTCGCCCGCGCGGATCGTCAAATCGATGTCGGATAGGACATCGTCTCCGTCATACCGGAAGCCGACATTCTCAATTTGGATGGCGTTTGTAAAGCCCGTCAACGCGAGTGCGCCGGGTGCCTCGGGCAGGTCGTCCGCACTGTCCATAAAGTGGAAGATTTCGCTCGAGGCACCCAGTGCCTGCTGAAAGTTGTTGTAATACAGCGCGAACTTGCGGACGGGGTCGTAAAGCTTGAACAGCGCGACCAGAAAGGTAAAAAACTGTCCCTCCGTCATGCCGCGGTTCTGGATTTGTCCGCGCCCAACCAAAAGCAGCAGCGCAATGGCGACTGCCCCAATTAAATCCATCACGGGCGAGGACACTGCCTGCGCGCGCACCGAGCGCAGATTTGCACGGAACAGCCGCCGCGCGGCCCCGCGAAACCGGCCGAGCTCCCACCGTTCCATGTTGAACGCCTTCACGATGCGGTTGCCGGTGATGGTTTCGTGCAGGATGTTCTGGATTTCGGCGAGTTTGTCCTGACCGCCCCGCGTGGTCCGGCGCACATTGCGGCCAATGCGCCGGACCGACAGAACCACCACCGGCACGAAGAGCAGAAGCAGCCACGCGAGCTTGCCCCCGTACAGAATTACGACCGCCATTGTGAATAAGAGCGTGAAGAACTGCTGCAGAAAGTCCGACAGCACCGACGACATTGCATACTGCACACGCTCGACATCGTTGATGAGCGTAGAGAGAAGTGTACCGGTGGTATGTTTTTGAAAAAAGGCAACAGACCGACGCAGCATGGACGCGTACAGGTCGTCCCGCAGGTCGGTAATCATCCCGAATCCGGCGTAGTTGACCAGATAGGTCCCCGTGAAGTCGCACACACTTTTGAGCAGGGTCGACGCGACCAGCGCGAACCCGACCACTGTCCACTCATTGTGGAACGCATGCGGGACAAGGGCATGGAGGTCGAAGGAAAACCGCGTCCCCAGCCGTGCCTGGACGCTGCCCAGCAGCGATGGCGAACGGGTCGCGCCGGGCCGCAGAACGTTGTCGAAGATGGGCTGAATGAGCAGGACGCGAAAAGCTTCAAGCAGGCCGACCAGCGCCATCAATAGGACAGCCGCGCCCGCCTGCAATGCATACCGGCGCAGATAAGCGAGCAGACGGAGGAGGCGAGTCACCGGGGCTTTCGCTCGGGCATAGGAATAATGTAGGTGAGCTTTGCGCTGGTCAAATCTGCGTTCGGGACGTCAATGCCGTGCAATGCCAGTTGTGTCCGCTCAGCAGGTAAAAGAAAGCCTGTCTTGTAGCTGGCCGAAATCGTGTATGTGCCGGGACGCGTAATGGCTGCGGGATCTCTCGTGGTCATCTGCAACCTTAGTGAATGACCGGGAAGCAGCGTTTCCCACAAGGCGATCTGATCGAGAATGGGCTTCTTTGAAATAAGGGAATCGACGATACAGCTTTGTCCGATCAGATGGCCGGGAGAGCGGAGCGGCTTATAGCTCACAGCAAGAAGAATGCTTCCTCGGCGAGTATTTCTGCAAAAGAGCGTGGGACGCGGCAGGCGAATTACGTGGGCTGTTGTGTTGGTCAGGAAAACCGTAAACGAATGCGGTACGCCTGCGTGAAAGGCATCCGGCTCAAGAGTAATCTCGGAATTCGGCTGATCATTCTGCTGCGTAGATTGAGCACGACCAGCCCAGCACAGCGCCGGTATGAACATCAAGCCTAGGATAGTTTCGAGATACCGAACCCACACAATCCCACTCCTATTCCAGAGTAGAGGAGCACTCCTCATCGCGGCATATCCCGGTGCGTCACCTTCACCCGATACCCCTCCGCCGCCAATAGCCGTCCGATCTCCTCGCTGATCATCACCGAGCGGTGTTGGCCGCCGGTGCAGCCAAACGAAACCGTCAGGTAGCTTTTGCCTTCGTGAATATAGTGCGGCAGAAGAAACGAAAGCATGTCGCTCGTTTTGGCCAGAAACTCGCCTGTCTGCGGAAAGCCGCGCACATAATCTGCCACCGCGCGGTCCTGCCCGGTAAGCGGGCGGAACTCGGGCACGAAGTGCGGGTTGGGCAGAAACCGCACGTCAAATACCAGATCGGCCCCGAGCGGCACGCCATTTTTATAGCCGAAGCTTGTGACCGAGATGAGCAGACTCTTTCCCGCATCCGCGCCGAAGCGGGTGTGGAGATACGCCCGCAGCTCGTGGACGTTGAAGTTTGAGGTCTCCAGCACCACATCCGCAACGTTGCGCACCGGCTCCAGAAGCGCGCGTTCCCGGTCGAGCGAGGCATCCACGCTTGCGTCCGCCCCGAGCGGGTGCGGGCGGCGCGTTTCTGAGAAACGCCGCAGCAGCGCGGGGCGGGCCGCTTCCATAAAAACAACAGTAACCGGCAGGGTTTCGCGCATGCGCAGCAGCGTCGCGGGCAGCTGTTCCAGCGCGTTACCCTCGCGTACATCCACCACGATCGCTGCTTTGCGCGATGTCACCGAGCCGGCGATCAGCTCCGCAAACTGCGGCAGGAGCTCGATGGGCAGGTTATCGACCGCGTAGTAACCCAGGTCTTCAAACGCTTTCAGGGCAGAACCTTTGCCCGAGCCTGAAAGCCCGGTCAGCACGACTAATTCGCGGGTTGGCGTATGTTCACTCAAAACTCAGGCAAGGGCGGCGACACCGCCCTTTTGTCCAGCATACCCTTACGGCAGTTCGATCAGCTCCAGCGTCCCGTCGCGCTTGCAATGCAGAATACGCAGCAGGCTGCTGCCTCGGTCGCGGAACACAAACAGGTCGCGGTCGCGGGTTTCCAGCTCCTTGATCGCCTCTTCCAGGCTCATCGGCCTCAACGCGATCGCGTCGATGCTGCGGGTCACATGCGGCTCGGTTTCCTGCGCGGCCTCGTTTTCTTCAGGCTCGGGCAACAAAGGCGCGATATCCGGCTGCAAACCCAGAACTTCGTCGAGCGGTGAGTCCGCGGTTGCGAGCAGCCCGGTGCGTTTCAACTTGCCGCCGCGCTCAAGCGCCGGTTCCACCACGGTCTTCTCATCTTTGGGCCGACGATGCTCTGTCAGACGCTTTGCGCTGAACTTCGAGGCCTGCGCTTCGGTTTTTTCCAGCGCCTGCCGCAGCGCCATTTCCAGGCTGTCCTTTGACTCGGACGCACCCACCAGGTCGTGCGTCTTGGTTTTCACAATTACTTCCGCGAACAACCGGTTTTTTTCGGTCGCAACAATCACATGCGCGTTCGCCCCGCGCCCCACCATCTGTTCCACGCGGTCCAGCATGGGTTCCGCCATGGCGCGCATCTCGTCGGTGATTACCGCATCGTGTCTTCCCGTGTACTCAATGTCCATCATTGCTCCTTCGTTGGGCGGCCGCTCAACCGCGGACGCGCCGCTGATGCGTACTTGGGATGCGCAGATCCTCGCGATACTTTGCCACCGTGCGCCGGGTCACGTCGATGCCGTCCTTTTGCAGCAGCTGCGTGATGGTGTCGTCGGTCAACGGCTTGCGCGGATCTTCTTCTTCAATCAGTTTTTTAACCTTGCGCTTGAGCAGCATCAGGGGCGTACCCGAGCCTTCCGGCCCTTGCACGCCTTCCGAGAAGAAAAAGCGCAGCTCAAAGATGCCCTGGGGCGTGTGCGCGTATTTGTTGGACACCGCCCGGCTCACGGTGGAAGGGTGCACGCCGATCTCCTCCGCCACATCCTTGATCATCATCGGCTTTAGGTGCTCCACGCCGTTGTCCAGAAACTCGCCCTGTCGGCGCACGATCGCCTCGCAGGTGCGCAGAATCGTGTTTTTTCGCTGCTCAATGTTGCGCATCAGCTGGAGCGCCGACCGGTAGCGCTCCTTTACATAGTCTTTAACGTCTTTGGCGGCTTCGCCTTTCTCAAGCAGCTTGCGATAGCCGCGGTTCAGACGAAGGGTGGGCAGGCTTTCGTCGTCCATCACGGCAACCCACGCATCATCGCGGCGCACGAACTGCACATCGGGCTCAATCAGCCGAGCATCGTTCTTTTGGAAGCGCTGCCCCGGACGGGGGTCGAGTGTGCGGATAAACTCCAGCGCCTCCGCCACCTGCTCGGGCGTCCCTTCCGCGGCGCGGCTCAGCTCGCGCGGGTCGCGCTT